>CAJWZY010000026.1 GCA_913050545.1 uncultured bacterium
TTTGCCAGCGAAGGCGTGACCCTGCATCCAGGCCGGGGGCTTGACCCCGGCCAGGCTCAGGAGGGTCGGCGCGAGATCGACAAAATTCACCAGGCGGTCGCTCTTGCCCCCGGCCTGGTATTCCTTCGGCGCCAGGTGTTCCCATTTGGGCGGGAAAAACACGACCATCGGAACCGCAAGGCCGGAATTGTACGTCCAGCGCTTGCCGCGGGACATGCCGGAGCCGTGGTCTCCGTAGTAGAAGACGATCGTTTCCTCGGAAAGTCCGGCCTTGTCGAGTGCCGCCAGGTGGCGCCCGGCAATCTCATCGGCGCGTGAAACCACATCGTAGTACTGGGCCCAATCCTTGCGTGATTCGGCGTTGTCCGGATGGTAGGCCGGGATCCGAACCCTCGCCGGGTCGAGGACCTGCTTGTGGCCACCCGCGCGGATCCGGCTCTCGTGGCTCACCGTGGAGTTGAAGATCGCGAAGAACGGCTGGCCTTTCTTGCGGTTTGTGTAATGCGCCTTGCGGGAAGATTCGTTCCAGCCGGTTGAGCCTGCGCTGCTGACGTTGTAGTCGGTTTTCGAGTTGTTGGTGCAGTAATACCCCTGCTCGCGTAGAAAGTTCGGGTAGAAGCGCACGTGGGCAGGCAGCTTGACCATGCTTCGCATATGCTGGCCGCCCACCGAGGGTGGATACATGCCGGTGATAATCGTGGTCCGGGCGGGAGCGCAGACCGGAGCGCAGGACCAGGCCAGCTTGAAGAGCATCCCCTTCTTTGCCAGGGCATCAACGTTCGCGGTCACGGCGAGCTTGTCGCCGTAGCAACCCATCTCGGGGCCATGGTCTTCACTGGTGATCCAGAGAATGTTCGGATGTTCCGCTCCCTGGAAGGGAGCCGCTATCGCAAACAGGACAAACAGAAAGCTGCTGGTGCGCATTCTCATTGCTCTTTAAATGAAGTTAAAAGACCCGTCTCGCTTATAGCATCGTCGCAGAGCCCGCCAGGGGGCAAGCAGCGTTTACGGTTTTCTCCCGGCGACGGGTAGGGAGCGCCGGCCTATTCGCCCGCCTCGGCTTCGTCGGCCGCAGGCTTCTCTGCGGCTTCTGCCGCAGCCTTCTCCGCCGCCTTGAGCACGGCCTTTTCGGCCTTGGCCGCCGCCTTGAGCACCTCGAGCTCTTCCTCGAAAAACTGCTGGGCATTATCGAAGAACTCTTCCGTAGAGATGTCGCCGCCATCGACCTTCTTGAGAAGCGCGCGCTGCGCCTGGTAGTCGAGGTTGACGATGCCGGCCTTGCTCTGCAGAAGCCTCCAGGCCTTACGGCGCTCGACGCAATAGAGAACCATCTGGCGCGAAAGAGTCATATAGCTGAAGCGGCCGCTATTGTCCTCGACCCCCATGTAGACATCGAAGTCGGGAATATAGGCGCGATGGCTGCGACTGGTAAACCGGCGAGAGACGATGTCATCCTGCGTTATCCGAAGGAGAATGTTGTCGAGGTGGATCTTGCCGGCGGTGTCGCTCTCCTTGATCCGCTTCAGGTGGTTGCGGAAGCGCTTTTCGCTCGCGCACCAATGGGCCACCGTATAGTTGTAGGTCTCTTTGCTCTCGCTGAAGCGGGCCGACATCCAGTCCCGGTCAACGTGGCGGTTGCCCTGCAGGCTCAGGCATTCGCCATAGAGCTCGCCAACGGCGGGGTTGAAGACGAACTCCGGGAGGCTGCGGCTGTCCCTGACCCGGCGAGCCTGCTCGGAGGCCATGTCATCAGCGACGCCATGCTCCGGCTGGCAGGTCGTAAAGCACTTGTAAAACGCCGTTCCGCGGTACTCGAGACCCTCGAGAACCGTCCTGTAGAACTTCGCCTCGTCCGCCATCGACACCTGCGTGACATAGGGAGAGCCATGACCGCTGGTAAAACACTCCGCGGGGTTCTTCAGCTCAACCAGCTTGCCCTGCGTGGCCGCGCCCATCTGGTTCATGTCAAAACCACCGGTCATTGGCGAGAGATCAGAGTTCTGGCCGCCGGTGTTGGAATAAACCTGGGTGTCGAGCATGAGGATCATGACATTTGGCCGGTTCTGAACGACAACCTTGGAAACATTCTGGAAGCCGATGTCGCCCATGCCGCCATCTCCCCCGATCGCCCAGACCTTGGGCAGCTCCTTCACCTCAAGGTCGGTCATGATCGTGTCGGTGAAATGGCTGTAATCGAAATAATCGCCCTCAGAGAGCTTTTCATCCCCCAGGAGGCGGTCGGCAAGACGTTCCGGGACAATCGAGTGGCGTGCATTGTCGAGCATGAAGCTCTCTCCAAAGAGCCAGCTGATCGTTGTGCCGTCCTGGAATAGCGAGTTCATCCAGGGATAAGGATGCGGATTGTTCGGCGGCGTAGAGCCGTAGACGGTGTTGCAGCCCGTGTGGGCGCCCATCGCCATGACCGACATTCCATTCGCGAGTCGGCCATCAACCGGCTGGAGCTCCCGGTGGTTGAACGCCTCCTGGCGCATAACGGCAACCAGGGCCCTGACCAATTCCTCGTCTGTGATCTCGCCATATTCCTGCAGGCGGGCACGGGTGTCCTCATCGGAATCGCCACCAAGCCCCATAATGACGTGGGAGACACAGCGGCTGAATATTTCGTGGGCCGCCTCGTCCTCACTGCGCCATTTCGCCAATCCTGCTTCGCCTTCTTTTTCCAGCTGGGCAGCCTTTTCCGTAAGGCGCTCCGCCTTGCGGTGGTAGAGGGGACGCATGAAGGCCTCTGTGACGGATGCCAGCCCGTGCAGGATGGATTTTTCACCGCACCCGGCACAGGCCCCATCGCCGGAGGCCAGGGCATCGTAATTGCGGCGCTGCATAAGGTGGTTGCGAAGAGTCGCCGGCTTGGAATCAAACGCGTTTTCGCTGTCGTAATTGCCCAGGTACTTCTGGGGCGTGTCCGGAAGGAGGTCAAGGAACTTCGTCGCCGAGGTGATCTGGGCGTTCAGCTCTTCGCCATCGTCAACCATGCGCAAGGCATCGTGGTCGCCACACTCGGTGACACACTCGCCGCAACCCTTGCAGAGGTCTGACACGAAGATCGAGAAGATACCCCCCTCGCCGGTCTCTTTCTTCTCTTTGCTGCGGAAGATCGCGTTGACCTTGCTGTAGGCCAGTGGAAGATTCTCAAGAATGGCGATCATCTCATTGCGGGACTCCTCGGGAATCGCCTCACGAGCTTCCAGTTCCGCCTGTACAAGTGCCGCCACGGCTGGTGCCTCTTCGTCCTTGGCCTTGGCCGCCTCGAACATCTTGACCCGGATCGTTTCATCGATGTTGCTTAACGCCTCGATGATCGCTTTGCGCCCACCTTCATCGGTTACATAATTATTCGCCGCTGTCTCGAGAATCGTCGAAACATCATGGGCCGTGTTGGGAAGCGCTGTGTCGGGACAGGCGGTTATACAGGCCATGCACTGGGTGCAGTTTTCCTGGATAAAGATCGGTGTCTCGCGGCGGGCGCCGTACTTCGAGGCCGTCATGCCGGTGGCCGCGGCCATAATTCCAACAGCGGAGTAGGGCGAGGCCGGCTGGTCGTAGCCCAGCCCGGCGCGGAATTCGGCATCAAAGGTCTCAGTCTTGTGCAGCGGCGTGCGCTCAGCCTGTTGCGGCGCAGGGGCGCAACCCTCCTTGGTGCATCCGCCAGAGCCGCAGGCCTCTGCCGCCGGAAGCAATGCCTCTCCGCGCATGCTGGAAAGGTCATCGGCCTCAACCGTTCCATAGGGAACCGCCTGGACCCGGTCACGCCCATTGACCATGACCTTCATGTTCGCCTCGACGACATCGTCGCCAAAGCGGCTGAACTTCTTGACATACTGGGCGCGAACGATCTTTTCGAAAAGCTCGCCCTCAATATCGTAATCTTCGAGGAAGGTAGAGACGCCGAAGAATCCGCCCAGGAAGGCGTTACCCTGCATCCTCAGCTGGAGCTCAGGCCGGTCAGTCGCCTCCTTGGCAATGTCGAAGCCCGGAAGGATAAAGATCTTCAGCTCGCGGTCGATAATCTCCTGGCGGTACTTCGGCGGAATCCGCAGCCACGCCTTTTCGGGTGTTTCATCGGACTCCCAGATAAAGGCGCCCCCATCAGCAAGCCCCTCGAGGGGGTTGAGATGCGTAAAGGCCTTGGGGTCACAACAAAGCACCACGTTCACGTGGCGCAGATCGCAATTGACCCGGATCCGTTCCGGGGCGACCACCAGGAAATAGGCGGTTGGCGCTCCTTTTTTCTCGGAGCCGTACTTGGGGTTGGCGCTGATATGGACCACCTCCCCGCGGCGCCCGTATTCATCTTTAACATCCCCCCGCTCCGCGACAAAGGAACCGATCTCGCCGATAACCTCGGCCAGGTTTTTCCCGGTCGTGATCATTCCCCAGCCACCTATGGAGTGGAGCCTTACAGCAATCGCGTTGTCCGGCAGGAGCGATGGCGTGTCTTCGGAGCGGACCTCATAGGGGTGGTCAATGCCCAGGGTGAAGAATGACTCCCCATCCTCAGCCCCACGGCCATCGGCTCGCTTCGCCTGGCCTGTAGCGTATTCATAGCAACCGAGGACCGCCTCGGGGCGGAAATCCCGTGAGCCAAGCCCGTAAATCCCCGAGAAGATTCGGGGCATGTTTTCCGGCGAGATCGCCCCGATGCGCGCATGTGCTTTTCCGGAGCTGTTTTCCAGGGCCTTGGTCAGCGCTGTTCGAATATCGCGCGCAAGGGGGTTGTCCCCCGCCATGGGCTCATCGGTACGCTCGAGAATAATGACATTTTTCTTACCCGTAAGGGCGCGAACAACTTCGGCCTCGGGGAACGGCCGCAGAACATTGACATGGATGGAGCCAACGCCTGCCCCCCGGGTTTCGCGCAGGTAATCCACCCCTGCCTCGACATTTTCAGCCGCAGAACCGAGCGACACGAAAACCGTATCGGCATCTTCACACATGTACTCGGTGAGGAACCCGTAATGGCACCCCGTCTGCCGGCCCCACTCTTCATAGGCCTCCTTGAGGAACTGCCGAATCGGCTCAACGAAACAGTTCCGCCTCGCGGCGACACCGTTCATATAATGTTCCTGGTTCTGCACGGGCCCGATCAGGGCGGGGCTTTTGAGATCCATCACCCGGGGAACACGGCGGCGGTTGGGGCCAAACAGGGTTTTCTGTGCCTCCGTTGGGCATTCGATGACGTCATCAGAGCGCCCAAGGAACTCTCGCAAAAGATCCGACTCGCGAACCAGGAAGGTCCGCTCGAGGTGGGACGTGAGAAAGCCGTCCTGTATGTTCATGCCCGGGGTCAGCGCCAGTTCGGTAACCCGGCGCAGAATCACCGCCTGGTCAGCGGCCTGCTGGGCATCCCGGGCAAAGAGCATGATCCAGCCGGTGTCGAGCGCGCCATAAATATCATCGTGTCCACAATGCACATTGAGGGCGTGCTTGGTAAGCGCTCGAGCCGCAACCTCGAGCACCATCGTCGAAAGCTTTCCGGGAGCATGATAGTACTGCTCCACTCCGTAAACGATTCCCTGCCCGGAGGTGAAATTCACCGTTCGCTTGCCCGTAACGGAATAGGCTATTGCGCCACCCTGGGCCGCGTGCTCTCCCTCACACTCGATGGCGATCTTGGGTTCGCCAAAAACGCTCAGCTGGCCTTCGGCGTAGGACTGCTGATACATCTCCCCCATCTCGGTAGACGGGGTAATGGGGTAAAAAATTCCTCCATCTGTGATGCGCGCCTCGGTGTAGTAGGCAACGAGCTGGTTGCCATTGGTGGTGATTCTTTTGCCGGGATATGGCGGTATGTTCGTCTGTGCCGAGGTGGCTTGTTCGTTTGGTACGATCGTCATTTTTGTCTGATTTTTTCTGTGCTTTATAAAGCGGCCCTGAGAGTTTCGCCTGCGGCCCCTTGCTGGGGCCTCCCCGAGACGAACCTTGAACTTCTTTTCAATAGAAGAGGAGAAAAGGCTGCGAAAGGCCAAGAAGCCCCCTGAGACTTTCCAACCGGATAGTTTAACCGGAAAGTGATCTCAAATCAGCCCATTTCATCTGACAGATAGCCGCTTTGCTGAGCTTGTTTCTCGCTCATATATTTCCCCATAAAATGACACAAGCCGCTTTGTGTAAACACCTTATGGGCCATCTTGGCGCCGGGATGTGGTGATAAAACGTCCTGCTTAAAGGCTCTTGTCGCTTCCTGGCCGGATCGGCCTATTTACAAGGGCCCGCAAAAAAAAACAGCCCCTCCGACCTGGCGGAGAGGCTGTCTCTTTTGAACTGGAGCGGGTGAAGGGAGTTGAACCCTCGACATTCACGTTGGCAACGTGATGCTCTACCACTGAGCTACACCCGCCTGCTATCTTGTCTGGCGCCGCCTTGGCGGCATTGAATGATTATTCACCTCCGCCTGTCGGTCGTCAAGAGATGCCGGGGCAGAATTCAGCCTCGCTCAAAGAAAATCGCTTTTACGGAACAAGGCAACCGTTTCGATTCCGCACTCTGCCAGCCTCTGCTCTCCGCCCTCTTCCCTGTCGACGATCACACAGGCCACGCTGGGTTCAACGCCAAGCTCTTCAACCAGGGCTTCGCGCGCCTGCAGAAGAGACCCTCCAGTGGTGAGAACATCATCCACCAGGGCGACCTTGAGGTCTTCTCCCTCGGGCATGGGCGGCCCCTCAACGCGCTGCTGCATGCCGTGCGCCTTGCGCTCCTTGCGAACAAAGAAAAGGTTCATCGGCACCTGTTTTTGCCAGGCAAGAACCCCGATAGAAGACGTGAGCGGGTCCGCCCCCGAAGTGAGCCCCCCGACAGCCGAAACCCCCCGGGCAAGCATGGCCTCCAGCATCAGGCCGCCTATCAGCACGGAGCCCTCCGGGTCCAATGACACCAGCCGGCCATCAAAATAAAAATCCGTCACCTTCCCCGAGCTCAGGGTGATCTCGCCGGTTCTTATACAGCCACCGAGCTTCTCTCTAAGCCGCTGGTACTCCTGGCTGTCTCGCCCCGACTCTTCTCCCTGCACGCGGGTTGTTCTCTGCTCTGACATCTGCCTTCCTTAATCAACTTACCGTAATGTTTTTTTCAAGCCGCAATATATTACCATTCCCTGCGTAGTGAAGGCGATCGGCACACCGTGACATCAAGAGGATTCCCAGCCCGCCGCGAGTCCCCTCTTCAACGATTCGCTTCCTCGCCTCTTCAAAAGCATCCTCCCGGTTGAGCTTCGAGAGATAATATTCGAAATCGAAACCGCCTCCCTGGTCCTCGATAAGAACCGTTACCTTTGTGTTGTCTACCAGGAAATTTACCTCTACGCCCTGGTCTTCCTGGCCGCGATTCCCATGTGCAACCGCATTGTCAATCCCCTCCTTGACCGCGGCATAGAGGCTGGCGACATCGTCCTCTTCTTCCATCGCCTGGCGGATAACCAGGTCGCTCAAGCGGTAGGCGTTTTCTACGCATTCTTTTTTCCCCAGGAAGTCAAACCGCACCTGCTGGCTGAAGACCTTGCGGTCCTTGGGAACCCTCACGAGCTCCGCCTCTGTCAATGCAAAGAACTCCTGGAGCTCAAAGGGGTCAACGAGATAGTCATTCTCCCAGATTTTGAATTCCCGCTGCCGGCCTACCGCGGCCTGGTCCGGGTAAAGCTTGATAACCGAGGTCAGGCTCCTCTTTTTCTTCGCCTTCACCTTGTTAACAAAATCACCTTCCGGGTCACAGCGCTCATCGAGCACCACGAGATCCGGAGCTATTTCCTCAAACCTCCGAAGGGCCTCGCCTGCATCGCTCAGCATGTGGTAGGTGCCCCGCAGATGGGTAAATCGGTGCTCCACAACCTGGGTAAAGCGCGTCGCTGACGGAGAAAGGACCAACACATGCGCCCCCTCGCCCGGCGCTGCCGCCGGCGCCGGCGCCGGCGCCGCAGCGCGCGGCCCTGCCGCGGCCTCCGCGACCCCTGCCGAAACCGGCATCGCGGGGTTCGTGCCATCGAGAAAGCCCGAAATGTAGTCCAGGCCCGACTGAACATCCTGGGTAAACGGAATCAGGCTGGTGACCCCGAGAAGGTGCATCGACAGCCCGACCGAGCGCGACACTGCCGCCAGACAAAGCAGCCCGCCACGGGACTTATACGTCTCGCTGAAACGAATGAGGGCGCTGATGCCGGTTGAGTTGATGTAATTAACCAGGGAGAAGTCTATCAACAGAAACCGCGGGCTGCCGCCGTCGGCGCGCTCCAGCGCTTTTTCGAAGCCCATGTAGTTGGCCGCGTCAATAAACCCCTTGAGCACCAGTGCGGGCACCTCCTGCGGAGGCTCCCTGTCAATGCGATGAGTTTGTGTTTTGAAGGTTAGTTTAGGCATCTTAGCGCAGCGGTCAGCCCTGCTGTCCGGGCTGGGCGTGTGTGGTATATTGGCGCAACCGATTCGCTCCCGGCGAAGGCCAGTTTTAACTGTCGGGCGGGCATCAGGCCTCGAGAAACAGAAAGAGTGATTTTATAGTCCCTCAAGCGCCTGTCAAGAAAGCACGCCCAGCCATCAAGGGGCCGGGGATGTACTTGAACTGAGCGACCCGAGGGAACAGAATCACCCATCGCAATTGCCCAAAACAACCAATTGGATCTTCTCTTCATGCCCAGACCCCTGCTCTACGACATTAACTCCATCGACCTTGCCAGGGTTCAAGTCTCCGGGGAGGCTATTCGCGAGGTCATCCCCCAGCGCTTCGAATTTGAGCAACTGGATTCCATTGCCTATTTCAACCCGGCTGAAGAAATCGCGATCGGGGTGCGCGCCCTCGACAAAGATGAATTCTGGACCCGGGGACATATGCCCGGTCGGCCTGTTTTCCCCGGGGTGCTGATGCTCGAGGCCGCCGCACAGCTTTGTTCTTTTTATACCTGTTCGGTCGAAGGCACCGAGAGGGTCTTCGGGTTCGGCGGCGCCGACGATGTCCGCTTCCGGAGAATGCTGGTCCCCGGGGACACTCTCCACCTCCTGGCGAAGCCGGAGCGGATATCTACGCGCAGATCGCTGTTCCTGACCCAGGGCGTGGTGGATGGGCGGCTGGCCTTTGAGGCATCGATCCTGGGGATCGCCCTGCCGCCGGTGGCCCAGGAAACAAAAAATGGCGGAGAGGCGGGGATTTGAACCCCGGGTACAGATAATTTTCCGTACAACGGATTAGCAATCCGCCGCTTTCGACCACTCAGCCACCTCTCCGCATGCTCAGTGTCGGGATCGAACGGGGGTAGGATTTTAGCCTAATCTGCGGGCGATGCAAATCCGAACCCGGGGCCGGTTCCTTTCCTGTTGACCCCCCAAATGGCAATTGATACTATCCGGCGGTTAGCCCGTAACGCCTGCCTTTCTCTCTCCGTCAGTTCACGGGTTGCTGTTTTTCCTTGTGGTTTATTCTGGTGGTTGGTCATGTCCCTACGGGTTGGGTCTCCGGGAGGCCCGTTAGAGCATGGAGACAGTCTTGCCGTTGCGCTCGAAGAGCGGCTGCGGGAGCGCTTGGGTACAAAGGATTTTGACGCCTGGTTTGCCGGCACCCCCTGCCGGTACGACCCCTCAGGCGGCTTTGTCTTTACCGCCCAGACTCCCTTCAGGACCAAGTGGATTGAAACAAAATATGCCGGGATGGTGCGCGACCTGGCAAAAGAACTGTGCGAGGGAGAGGTCGAGATCCTCTTTGAGAGCGTAAACGCCCCCAACCTGCCGAAAGATCCGGGGGACAGGCGGCCTGCTACAGGGGCCCTCTCCGGAAATGGCGCCCTGCACCTGGAGCTGGAAGATTTTGTCGTCGGCCCGGGAAACCGGGTGGCCTATGCCGCCGCGACTGCCGTTGTTGAGCATCCCGGAAAAACCTACAGCCCTCTTTGTTTACACGGGCCTTCGGGGGTCGGAAAAACGCACCTGCTACAGGGAGTTGCCCGGCAGCTGCAGGAAACTTCCAGCCTCGCTGTTTGCTATAGCTCGTCCGAAGCTTTTACCAACAGCTATATCGAGGCTGCCAACCAGAGAAACCTGGGATCTTTTCACGCCCGCTACCGCGAGTGCGCGGTGCTCATTCTCGATGACATCCACTTCCTGGCCGGGAAGAAAAAAACCCTCTCCGAGTTTCTTTCCCTTGTTGAGCATCATCTCGATCTCAATAACCAGGTTGTTCTCTCCAGCTCTGTTGACCCGAGTGAACTGGCAGGGTTGCCCCCCCGTCTCCTTGGCCGATTCCGCTCGGGGCTCATCACGCCTATAGAGGTGCCGAATTTTGAAACTCGCGTAGCTGCCGTCTCCGCAATGGCCGACCGAAAGGACCTTCGTCTCCCTTCCGTCACGGCGGAGTACCTTGCCCAGCACGTAACAGAGAACCTGCGGGAGCTCGAAGGCGCCCTCAACTGCCTTATCAATATTGCCCGTCTTCATCAGTCCCCGTTGACCCTTGAAATGGCCAAAATCGCTCTTGATGAATTTCTCGACCTTGGCCACGGAAGCCCAGCCGGGGGGGTCGGCGGTGAAAACATCATCGAGGTCGTTCTGGATCACTATGAGATGGAAGCTGCGGATCTTCTTTCTGCAAAAAAGGTGAGGACCATCGTGCGGGCCCGGCAGGTGGGAATGTACCTGGCGAGACAATTAACCCCTCTCTCCCTGACACAGATCGGGTCTCTCTTCGGTGGCCGGGATCACACGACTGTGCTTTATGCCTTGCGGCAAATTGAAAAAAACCTCCCAGGCGATCAGCGCCTGCGATCAGAAGTAGAGACTGTTCGTTCACGGCTTTCGGTCGCTCACCTGCGCTGACAGACCCAGGCGGATCTCTCCTCTTCCTCTCGGCAGCGGTCCCCACCGTGGCTGTGAAATTCAGCTCCATCAAAGACTAGAAGGCTGCGCCTCCTGGGGGATGAATTGTGGAAAACGGTTTTCTCTTTAGTGAAATTCCACAATTCATGGACAACCCGTCTCTGAATCCAACAATTAAAGAACATTTAAGCGTCCTGAATTCCCCAGCCCCCTGTGGATAACAAGTCCCTGCCTTTATAAGGAGTTACGGCTCCATAGGTGGAGTACTCCACAGAAAAGGCCGAGGTGATGAGTTTTGATGATGATGATGTAGATGAGATGAATATCTCTTTACCCTGGATCCCGGAGCTCGCTCGAAGAGCTTGAGAGAGCCCCAGCCTCAAAAAAAACCCGAAGATCCCGCAGACATGCCCGTAAGATGTTTTTTAACAGGGACTTACAGAGTCCAAAAAAAACCTCGTTTAGGGGGCAACACACGGCGACATAACCCCTTACTTAAAAGCACTTTACGACACCGAAATAACTTTTTCGGAACTAAGTAATTTCCGTCATAAGTACTTTTGTTGAAAGGGTTTACTGGTTTAAATTTCAGTTGCCTTTATTGGGCACCAACCTATAATGTGTTTTTCGTACACTCAATGCTGAGTGTGGTGGTTTGTAGGCACTTGAGACGGCCCCTGTGGCCCTGGTGCCGAGCTAAGAGGAAGTGGTCGACTCTATCCCTGTACGGAAGGTTTTTCCCGCCAGAAGCGATTTGAGCGGGAGTTGCCGGTGGTTTTGCAGGAGCGAGGAATTGCTGAGCTATAGAGGAAGGCTCAGCTGTGATTCCAGGCAAAGGGAGACAAGATGAAGATTTGCTGCGAGAAGAACGAATTGTTCGAGCGACTGCAGAGCATTGCCTCCATCACAGGTTTGGGGCCGACAACGAAACCTATTCTCCAGAATTGCCTCCTGGTTGCAGATGGAGAGGGCGTACGTATCGAGGTTACAGATCTCGATGTGTCTGCTCGTCTCCAGATCGAACGCCAGGAAGTTGAGAAAAAAGGGAAGCTGGCGCTTCCCGCAAATCTCCTGGTCTCTCTGATCCGGGGTTTTCCCGGCAGCAAGATTGTGATCGATGCAATGAAAGATGGACAGGGAGCCACCCTGTTGTCGGAGGCAGGTGATTGCTCATTCAAAATTCTGGGAGAAAACCCGGATGAGTTTCCTGAAGTTCGCCAGTTTGCGGCTGAAGGCGCTCTCCAGATTCCAGCCGGCAAGTTAGGGAAGATGCTGGACCGGGTTGGCATTGCCGCCTCCAGGGACACTTCCCGTTACCAGCTGACCGGGGTCTTCTGCGAAATAGCCGGAAAGCAACTCAAGATGACCGCAACCGATGGCAAGCGGCTGACCACAGATGAAATGGAAATCGACAACCCGGCCTCGGTGGAGGTTTCCGGGATTATTCCAAACAGGGCTGTCGATGTCATGGTCAAGGTTCTCTCACAGGGAACGGAAACCGTTCAGTTCGCGCTCCAGGAGACCGAGGTGCAGATGTCTTTTGAAGGTGGAGAGCTGATGGCCAAGCTTGTTGAGGGGACGTTTCCCGAATACAGCTCAGCGATACCGGATGAAGTTAAAACAGAGGTCATTGTCGACCGTGGGGAATTGGCAGATGCGGTTAAAAACGCCCAGCTGGTAACGAACAAAGAAACGGGTGCCGTGGTCTTCCGCTTTAAAGACAGCAAGGTGGAGATTGAAGCAAAGGGCAGCGACAAGGGGGAGGCAGATATAAAGATCGGGGCTGAGGTAAAGGGGGAAGACGTGGAAATCCGCTTTAACCCCAGCTACTTCGTTGATGCCCTCAGAAAGATAGATACCGAGCAGGTGAGAATGGAGTTCTACGGTTCCGAGCGTCCCGGGGCAATCCGAGGCGAGCCGTCCTACAGACATTACCTGATGCCCCTGGTGGTTAATTGAGGGCCTGAAAGAGATTAGTGGAGAAGAGTGAGAGAGTGACGGAAGAAAGAATGCGGCACGGTGGAAAGGGCCGCAGAAAAAAAACCAGCACGGGACCAGAGACCCTCGAGGTCATTCTGCGCAGGTGGCTTAAAAAAAACGAAATCAACGCAACTCCGGGCCGCGAACAAATAGATCGGCGGTGGGAGAACACGGTGGGAATGGAGATTGCAGAGAAAACAAGGGTTGTCGATCTGAGAGGGGGAACCCTCGTCGTCGAGGTGGATTCTGCTCCTTTACTCGGCGAGCTGTCAGCCTACTACCGTGAAGAAATTATCCAGTCGTTGCGCCAGGGAGATGATTTTCCCAACCTGCGGGACATTCGCTTCAAGGCCGCTACCTTCGAGAGAAATACATGAGTTCATCCGAAGAAGGCGCCGGGACCACCAAGGTTCCTGACGTCGAACAGAAGGAAGATTACGGGGCCAGTAATATCAAGGTCCTCGAGGGCCTTGAGGCGGTGAGGATGCGCCCCGACATGTATATCGGAGGAACCGATATAGCCGGTCTCGAGCATCTGGTGAACGAGGTGATCGACAACAGCATCGATGAGGCGATGGCTGGCCACTGTACAGAGGTGAAGCTTCACATCTACAAAGACGGCAGCATTTCGATCGAAGACAACGGCCGCGGGATTCCAGTTGGAAAACATGAATCAGGCAGCGATGCCCTGGATGTGGTGATGACGACCCTCCATGCGGGCGGCAAGTTCGACCATGACAGCTACAAGGTTTCCGGTGGCCTGCACGG
>CAJWZY010000027.1 GCA_913050545.1 uncultured bacterium
TTCGGCCCATGACCTCGACCAGGAAAAGACGCTCGTGTGAGGTCGCGGTATCACGGATCTTGTCGATGGCGGCGACCGCGGTGTTAACAGCCGTATCGAACCCAAGGCAGTAGTCGGTTCCGCCGACATCGTTGTCGATGGTCTTGGGGATCCCGATCACCGGCAGGCTGGCCTGTCGGGAAAGCTCCCAGGCTCCCTGGAGCGAGCCGTTTCCGCCGATCACGATCAGCCCATCGATTCCCCGCTCAGCCAGGTGAAGGGCCGCCTGCTGGCGCACCTCCGCTTCGCGGAATTCAGGGCAGCGGCTGGAGCGTAGAACGGTGCCGCCGAGATTGACGATTCCCGCGACACTGCGGGCGTCCATGCCGGCCATGTCGTTCTCGATGAGGCCCTGCCAGCCGCGGTGGATTCCGATGATCTCGAGGCCCGAAGCCAGGGCTGTACGGACCACGGAGCGAATGCAGGGGTTGAGACCCGGGCAGTCTCCTCCACTTGTCAGCAGTGCGATTCTTTTCAAGGGTGAATACTCAACAGCCGAAATCGTCCAGGGTTGGATCCCCTCCAACGCTGGGGAAGGGAACAGGGGGATTGCCCCCGCCGGAAAACAGGAAACGAAGGATAAAGATCCCATCGGAGATGTCCAGCTTGCCATCATCGTTGGCATCAGCTGAATCTTTGCAGGGAATATCCCTCGAACTCCTGAATAGATAATCCAGCAGGAACACCGCGTCTGTCAACTCGATGCTTCCATTGAGATCGGTATCTGCTCGCAGAAAGGTCACTCCAGGACGGGCCAGGACGACTCCATCGAGAGCCAGCGGCGTCACGGGGACCCGGTCGGGGAGGGGGACGAAGAGGAGATTGACCACAGGTGAGCCCCGGCCGCTGGTGAGGTTGAGGGGGACCTGGGTTCCACTGGGGAGCTGCGGCGGCAGGCTTGCCAGGATCCTGGCAACGACGGTGTCTTCTCCGGGCGCAATCGAGGGAGAGCTGCTGTCAAAGGACATGAGGAGCCAGAAGGTGGCAACACCCACCGCGTTATCGATTTCTGAGACGGCGAAATCTGCCTCAGCGGTAGCGAGGCCGAAATTAGTGATCGAGTCCAGTGAGATGTCTTCGGGAGGATAGGTCAGTGAGAAGGAGATACCGGCCAGGGGAATGTCCGTCGTGCAGAGCACATCGATGGGAAACCCGCGGGCACCGGTGTTCGCCTCGGTATCCGCGATTCGGAGCACCTTCGTATGGTAGGAGAAGGCATCTTCAAGGACCGTCTGTCCCTCATCCTGGGTCACCATGATGTCGACCGGCCCGTCGCCGGAGTGCCGGGGGAGGGTGCCGAGGATCATGCCGGAGTCTACCCGGACGGAGTCTTCCACCAGGATGCTGCCGACCAGCAGCCGGGCGGTGGAAGAGAAATCCCTTCCCAGGACGGCGATGGGAATTCCCCCGCTAACCGGTCCAGCCGGAGGTTCGATAGAGATGGCTGTGGGGGGAGGTCCCACGTAGCGATAGCCGCCAGCAAAGATGAACTCTCCAAGCTCTCCGGTGATGCGGATATCAACCTCGCCGGCGTTGCCCGGCGGCATGCTGTGGATACGTACCATGCAGCAACCCTCGATGGTCCATTCCTCCTCAGGGAGAAACTGGTCTCCTATCCAGAGGCTTGAATCCTTGTCCCAGGTGAAATTTCTTCCACGGAGCTCGACCTCGTTGCCTCCCGATGAAGATCCTGTTGTTGGTGCCACCTCAATAATCCGGGTTGCCGGGTTGGCCCCGGTCCGTATCTGGTAGAGCGCTTCCCCGCCGGCGATGTCGTCTTCATGCAGGGTTCTCATATGTTGTCCCCGGTTGATGGCCGAGGCGAACATCGTCGCTGCCCGGTCAGCGCTGTGGTCGAGTCCCAGCACATGCCCGAACTCGTGGGTGGCCAGGCCCCGCAGGTCCATGGCGTTGCCGGTAGGGTCCTGGGGTCCGTTCCACTGGTTGGGCCGGCCGTTGGTGGAGGCAAAGAAGACCATGTCAAAACCGATGATCCGGTCTCTGATTCCGGTGACGATGGTGATGGCAAGGGCATCACCGACATCCTCGTCAACCCATGAAACTGTATTGACCCCATCCTGGTCATCAAAGCCGATGGCATCCGTTGTCCCGAGGTAGACGAAGCGCAGGTCAAGCTCCGTCTGTTCACGCCAACCGTCAGCAGAGCAGGTGATGAGGTCGACCTGTTGCAGGGGAGCGCCGCTGAGTTCCTGGTCGGGGAAGTTCGGGTTGACCTTGTAGTTGATTCGTCCGGTCGGCCAGCTCATACCCAGGGTTTCAAAACCGCCCGCGGTAGGAGCCAGGAGAACTGTGACGAGGAACACCAACCGCAGGAATGAGCTCGGGATGGTTTGTGGAGGACGATTCATTTCTTCGCGCCCTCCTTCTCCGGTCTTTTTCCCCGTTTCAGGATGTCTGTGACCTGCAGCCGGATGCTTTCAAGGCTGGTGTTTTTCCGGATGGGCAGGTGTTTTCCTCCGCCCACAAAGGTTTTCTCCGGGGAATCGGCAGCCTGTTTGCCGGCATTGTGGAGGCGGTATTTCCCCTGGAACCATCCTGTCGTTGAGAGGCTCCCGTTAAACTTCTTTGCGAAGACGAGCACCTTCTCTCCATTTGCGAAGGACGGCGATACGGCGCATTTCTGCCAGGAATCACCGATCCGGCCGCCAAGAAAACGGATGGTGATCTCCGTGATCTTCCCGGTCTTCTCCTGGCGGGTAATTTCCGGGAGCTGTCCGATGGTATCTTTCCATGTCTCTGACACCCGGATTCGCACATCGGTGAAAATGACCTCTCCGAGCTGGAGGAATCTTCCGCGATGGCAGCGGATCTCAACCACCTCTCCGCAGACGATGTAGCCCGATCGAAGGGCCAGGTTATCGAGATTGACTTCGACAACGCCTGCTCTGCCTGCAGAACAGAAAGCGGGGAACACCAGCAATAGGAAGAGAAAAAGTCTTTTCATGATCCTGCAGGCGGTTGAAGCCTGCCCCCCTGTGTTTGAGGTTCGATTTCCTGGCTCTCGAACCCGAAGATGCTTTTGCCTTAATGCTATGATACTTTGCGTAGCCCTAAACGGCAGCAAAATCCGGGGAGAGACTTTCCGGGAGTTTTTTTATGAGCGAGAGACCAGAAAACTCACGACGTCTCGAAGAGGTCGAGAGCCTTATTGAGAGGTTTCCGGATGTCCCCCCCGAGGCCGTCTTCAAGGAAGACCTTCTCAGGCTTGGAGTCAGCTTCTCAGAGGATGCCCTCAGGGTCTGCAGCGGCTTCAAGCCCAAGTCCTATTTCATCTTCAGCTTTGACCTGCGCCCCATCACGGAGATGGACCAGGGGGAGAACCTCCGTGCTCCCGAGGAGCTGGCCCTCGTTGGAGGGCCGCGCGATTTCAGGCGCACCATCGTCAGTGTCCGGATCAACCCGGCCTCCGCCTATTGCGTGGACATCGTCGAGGGAAAGCTGTCGCTGCTGGTTGGTTCGGAGGTGATCTGTGCGATCGATCTGCAGGAGACCCCGGAATATTACCTGCGCAACCTGCAGAGCGGAAAAACGATCACCGAGATCGCTCCGACCATCGAATGGGGCTATCTGATCTACCTGACCGTCTACCGCAAGTGCCAGTATTTCGGCTTCAAGGAAGAATGCCAGTTCTGCGACATCAATGAGAATGTCAGGCAGCAGAAAGAGGCGGGGCGTCCCTATGACACGGTCAAGGCGATCGAGGAGGTGGTGGAGGCTCTCGAGATCATCAACGAGACGGACGTCGAGCGCCGCACCGGTGCCTATACCATAACCGGGGGCAGCATCACCCGGCACCTGAGGGGGCAGGACGAGGCAGAATTTTACGAGGCCTATGCCAGGGCGATCAACTCACGGTTCCCCGGGCGCTGGATATCCAAGATGGTCGTCCAGGCTCTCCCGGTCGACGATGTGCGCCGGTTTCGCGATGCAGGGGTCCAGGTCTACCACCCCAACTACGAGGTCTGGGATCCGCGCCTGTTCTCGATCATTTGCCCCGGCAAGGAGGATTACGTCGGCCGTGACGAGTGGATGGCAAGGATCGTTGCTTCAGCCGATGTCTTCGGCCCATCCCAGGTGATCCCGAACTTTGTCGCCGGCGTCGAGATGGCGGCTCCGCATGGCTTTGAGAAGGTAGAGGATGCGCTCGCCTCCACCGGCGAGGGGCTCGATTATTTCATGGAGAGGGGGATCACTCCGCGTTTTACCGTATGGTGCCCCGAGCCGCTGAGTGTCCTGGGGCGTGACCAGGGGCCTGCGCCGCTTGAGTACCACGTTGGCCTGCTGAGGCTCTGGCGCGAGACGCTCCTGCGCCACAAGCTGCCGGCCCCGCCCGGCTACGGCCTGCCCGGAATCGGCAATGCCGTCTTCTCGGTAAGCTCCTTCATGGACGTGCTGCCGGGAGACCTGGAGGTCGCCCGGCTTTCCTGTGAATCGAAGGTGGCGGCCGGAAGCTGAGGCCGCCCGGGATTTATTCTGCGCCCAGCCCGAACTCGCCCTTGCTCGCTCTCAGGGAGCTGTGCACATGGGCGGCATTGTTCTGGAAGTTCGAATAGCTGATGATGAAATCAGGAGAATGGACAATGTAGGAGTGGCCCTTGCCGCCCTCGAGGTTGCCCCTCCAGGCGACCTGGATTTTTCCCAGGTTTCCTTTCGCCAGGGAGTTCTCGATTCCTTTTCGCAGGCCTTTTTCCATGTTGCGAGTGTGCGCGAGAACCAGGCTGGTGAGTGTTTTTACCTGCTCCGCGTTCATCCTGGCGGCAGCCAGGCCGGCTGGAAGCTCGGCATTGTAGCTGGCTGCCTGGGTGGCCTTGACCTCCTCCGGCTTGCCCTTGCCGAGGGCTGCTTTCAGCTGGGATTTATCAAGACTCTTCATGAGCTTGCGGCCGAGATCCTCAACGCTTCCCAGGACCCGGAGCCCTTTCCTGGGGCCGGACTTGACCTCGCCGGGATTGGCACCGAAAAACAGGGGGGTGGCGGCCAGGACTGATTTTCCATGCAGGGTGAAATTGACACAGAGGTGATGGCCTTCAAAACGCCATCCCCATTTGTCCTTGCCCCCGGGGGCGCCGAAGACGCTGAGGTAATAGTGCTCCGGATCGCGGCTGAACCGCCTGTTGGGACCTTCGATGGTTCTCAGGATTCCTTCGAGCGAGCGTACATCCTCGGTGGTTTTTAATCCTGTTTCGCCCAGGGAGGTGAGCAGCAGTCCCTGGACCAGCTTCTTCTGCGCCTTGTCCATTTCGCTCAGGGGCAGGCCCTTTCTCGGCCTGGGGATAAAGTGCCAGTCGATGCGTTCCTTGTCATCGTAAGCGAAGGATGCTTTCTCCACCTGGCTCTTCGAGAGCTTCGCGAGCACGCCCTTGACGGCCCCGGTGATGGCATCTGCTGCAGCAGCCTCCGGAGAAACAGCTGTGACTGGAGCGAATCGCTCATCGAGCAGGGGACTTGAAATCCAGAGAGCCAGCAGGAGCAGGCCGCTTGATGCAAAGACGATCTTGTTCATCTCGAAAACCTTTCGAAGGGGTTATTTCAGATTCAGCGGATCAGTGAACGCGCCAGTATACAGATCCGCAGCCGTCCGGGCCAGAGTAGAGGGCCCGCCTCAGCCAATTCCGTAGCGCCCGATCAACTCTTCAAGCTTCGCGGCATCCGAGCTGGCGGTGACAGCTCCCTTCTGCTGGACGCAGAGGGTTCCCATTTCACAGCCGAGCCTTGCGCATTCGACCGGGTCGAGCCCCTTGAGCCAGCCGGCCAGGAAGGCGCCGGCGAAATTGTCTCCGGCACCGCAGGTGTCGATGGCCTGGACCCCGGCAGCCGGGATGTCCTCCCGGTTTCCATCCCAGGAGATGACCGCCCCTTCGGCGCCACGCTTGATGACAGCCAGGGAGACCCCGGTGTCGTGGAGACTGGCAAGTATGTCATCGATCGTGTCCTTGCCGGTGATGGCACGAGCCTCGAGCTCGTTGGGAAAGACCATGTCTGCAATCTCAAGAAGCGGTCGATGTGTATCGCGCGCTTCTGTTTTCTGCAGTTCCTCCGGAGGGACAAAGAAATCAAGGCTGAGCTGTACGCCTGCTTTTTTCAGGCCGTGCGCGGTATCGAGGCAGGGCTCCCCCCAGAAGGATCCGAGGATTTCGGGAGCCGCCATGTGAAATACCCGGCAGGGCGCTTCGATGGCCGCCGCTGAAATTTCCCAGGTGTCGTTGCTGCCGCCGTGGTGGACGAAGCTTCTCTCTCCATCCGCATCGTTGAGGACCAGGGTAACCGGCGCCCCGGTATCTTCCCTCGATTCGAGCAGGGACAGGTCAATGCCTTCGGAATCGAGAGCCTCGCGCAGGTGTCGGCCGAAGAGGTCATCTCCCAGTACTCCTGCCAGCGCGGTGGAGGCGCCCAGGCGTGCTGCCGTGACGGCGGTATTGGCTCCATTACCACCGATCTCGACGCGAAGCTGCGGGATCCGTTCGATCCCCCCCGGCGGGGGAGGCTGGTGGGCCGGGATGTAGAGGTCCGCGCAGCAGTTGCCAATGATGATCAGGTCGGGCATCAGCGGGCCTTCTTTCCTGCAGAATCTATGGCGCCCACCACGGCATCTGCGAATTTCCTGCGCACCGCGGTAATTTTCCTGTTTTTGCGGGTGGGATGAACCCTGTTGCTCAGGAGGATGATGTAGAGGTCCCGTTGCGGGTCTATCCAGATCGATGTTCCGGTGAAGCCTGTATGTCCGAAGGAGGTCCTGCTGGCGAGATCTCCTGCCGAGCTCTCTTCGGAGGGGGTATCCCAGCCAAGCGCCCTGCTCGATCCCTTCGGTGAGTCCTGGCAGCGAACGAAGCTCTCGATGGTTTTCTGCCTGAACTTCCTGCTTTTCCCCTTGAGGGCCAGCAGGAGCTCACGGGCCAGCAGCGACAGGTCGCTGGTGGTGGAGAAAAGCCCTGCGTGCCCGGTGATTCCTCCTGCTGCGCGGGCGTTTTCGTCGTGCACTTTACCGTGGATGTAGCTGCCCTTTTCCTCGTCGAATTCTGTCGGGGGGATTCGCTTCTTCAGGGTGGAGGATGGATTACGGCGGGTTTCTTTCATACCGAGGGGGGCGAAGACCAGCTCTTTCTCGAGCCTGGCGATGGGTTTTCTTCCCGCCCTGGCTGCAATTTCCCCAAGGAGTATGAAGCCGAGGTCGCTGTAGCGGTACCTGCTGCCCGGTTCAGCTTCAAGCGCGGTCGGCAGGATGGCATTGAGCAGCTTGCGGTAGCTCTTGCAGGTGCGGTACAGCGGTTTCCACCCCGGCAGGCCGGAGGTATGCAGGAGGAGGTGCCTGATGGTTACCCTGTTTCTGCGGGCCAGGATCTTTTTGTCCAGTGAGGTCGGGGCGAAGCCCGGCAGCCGGATGGCGACCTTGTCATCAAGCGACAGCTTTCCTTTTTGCACGAGGGCGATGATCACGGAGGTCGTTCCGACGACCTTGGTCAGGGAGGCGAGGTCGTAGAGCGTCCGGCCTCCAGGCCTCGAGACGGTCGACAACGACAGTTTTTCAGCCGTCTTGCCGTCCTTTGCATATTTACCGAAACCGCCTTGCCAGTAGCTGCCCTTGCTGGAGCCCACCGCTGCGGAGCAGCCGGGGAAGGCGCCATCATTGACGGCTTCCTGGAGCACAATTTTTACTTTCGAGAAATCGGGTTCGCGGGCAGGGAGCGTGCAGGAGACAAGAATGAGCGGGGTCAAAGCCGTCCATTTCAGGCCATGAGGGAAGGAGAGATTCATGAGGGATATGATAACTCGTATACCGGCAGGCGACCAAGTGACGGCCTCAGAGTCCGAGGAATTCTTTCAGGTTGGTCTCGTAGACCTCGTTCGCTTCGGGAGTGGCCATGTTCAGCTGGAATTCATTGATGACCTTGATCGACATGGCCATCCACTCTTTCCAGCAATCGACGCAGATGGCCTCGTGGACCTTCGTGCCGAGCTCATCTGAAAAGGGCGGCTCCGCGAGCTGTGTCTTCGCCTTCATGCAGCGCTTGCAGACAAAGGCACCTTCCTCGACCTCGCCGCCGTCTTCTGACTCTGCAAGATCCGGTGGCTCGATCCCGTGGTCTTTGAGAAGTTCCCGCATGGCATCCCGGGGCATGAATTCACCGCGGTCGTGGGCCATCCTGATCGAGGTCTCGAGAAATTCGACAGCTTCGGGTTTCCTGCCGAGGCAGAGCAGGGTCTCTCCGAGAAACTGCCGCGCAACGCTGTGCTCATTGGTGAGCTCGAGGCATCGCCTCAGGGCGACCTCGGCCTCTTCGTAATTTCCCGCTTCCTTGTGGAGCTTCCCGAGACTGAAGTGAGCCAGCTCGTTTTCCGGGTCGGCCTCTGCCATGTTTGTGAAGAGCTTGATCTTGTCGTCGTTTTCCATCAGCGTTCCTGGTCATCAATGGGAGTTGATTCAGCAGGCTGGTATTGTTTCAGCCGGATTGCCTCGATACAAGAGCCCATGCCTGGAGGCTGCCGGGCAGTGGGAGGTCGGTTTGCATCCGATAACTCTTTCGGCGCCGGCCAGTACATCGCGGCGAGGGGGCCTGGATAGCTTTGCAGGGCGCGATCCTGTGCAATTGGCCTTGTCAGGCGCTATCAGCCGGTTCTCGACCCGGATGGTAGAGTGTAGATGGATAGCTCCACAGGCACTATTCTCTACCTCCTTTTCAAATGGCCTGCACCTCACTTCTGTCGGCGGGAAATTAGCTGAAATGTTGAACAAGAAAATCGTTTTGATCGGCGGCGGCAATATGGGGCATTCGCTCCTGCGCGGCATACTCAAAGCCGGTCTCACTCCGCCTGAGAATTTTACGGTCGTGGATATTCACGAGGGCAAGCTGGCCGCGGTGAAGGAAGAGTTCGGCGTTCACACAGCCACCGAGGCAGCCGGGGTGATACCAGGTGCAGAGGTGGTGATCCTTGCAGTCAAGCCCTACACCCTCAACGATGTGATTGATGGGTTCAGCGCGGGGGCCTCGTCCGAGCAATTGTTCATCTCGATCGTGGCGGGCGTAAGGGGAGGGTATATCTCCAGCCGTATCGGCAAGGACAACCCGGTGGTTCGCTGTATGCCCAACATCGCTGCGACAGTAGATGCCGCAGCCAGCGCGATCTGCGCCTGCAGTAGCGCCACGGCCGAACACCTGGAAATTGCGGAAACCATACTCGGGGCTGTTGGCGAGGTGGTCCAGGTCGAAGAGCATCACATGGATGCTGTCACCGGGCTCAGTGGCAGTGGCCCTGCCTATATCTACATGGTTATCGAGGCTCTCTGCGATGGTGGTGTGAAGATGGGGTTGCCCAGGGATGTGGCCATGAAGCTGGCTACCCAGACTGTTGTCGGTGCCTCCCGCCTGGTCAAGGAAAGCGGCGAACACCCGGCAACCCTCAGGGACCGGGTAACGACCCCGGGTGGGACGACGATTGCCGCTGTTCACGAGCTGGAGGAGCGTGGCCTGCGGGCGATGTTGATCAGCGCCGTGGTGACGGCTACCGAGCAGTCGAAGGCTCTCGACAGGGAAACCAGAGGCGAAGATTCCTCCAAAGGCTGAGCGCGAGGGCTTCCCTCTCAGGCCTTGACGGTCTCTCGCTGGGTGGCCAGCTCGACCTCGAGCCCGATCACCAATGCCAGCAGGGGCAGCTCTGCGATGTTCTCAGGAAGCGCGACCCTGTAGCTCCCATCTTCTGCGGGATCGTTTCCGGGTTCGTCATCGAGAAACACTGCCGCGGCGAGCTTGTCACGCAGGCGGATCTCGTACTCCCGGGAGGCAATCTCGCCGACAAACTCGATGGTGCCGGCCTCGGGAACCTCTTCAGGCATCCTCTTTCCCGCTCCCACCAGCCTGGGAAACCCATTTTTGTGAGCGTGCTGGATCTGGAGCCAGGGGGTTCCCAGCAGGCTCATCCTCAGGACGGGCTTGAGGGAGATCAGCGGTTTTTCTATGACCACGAGGGGGCCGTGGCGGCGATGGCCTATCTTGATGGGAAAGGATCCGTTGCCTCCGGAGAGGACCTCCAGCTCACCACCACTGCTGTCGGTGCTGCTGACAACTGGCCCGCGGCCCACTCCATCGAGCAGCGTGCCGGGGCGGATGGTGAACTTTTTCCAGCCGGCGGTGGGGCGTTTGCCTGCATTCCGGCCGCTTCCCGTGCCGAGAAAGATGGATGCCAGCAGCACCAGGCCGGTGCAGACCAGGGAAAGAAAAAGAAAATCACTCGAATCCATCTTTGAATATCCACTTTTACAGGGGCTTACTTTTTTATCGGCATGGAGGCGGAACAACTTGAAAATCCCTGCTGTGCTGCGGCTTTGGGGCAAGCGGGATGAAAACCTTCAGGTCATATCGGTTACACTTGCAGTACTGGTACCCGGCCGTTGCGCCTCGGCCGGCCTGGATGAAATGATTGGGACCTGTCATGCCCTGTAGAGCAATCAGAGAAACCGGCAACGGCCTTTGTCGAATAGAGGCGCTGCTTATTTTCGGGCTTCTTCTGTGCGGGCAGGCCGCAGCTGAGGAGAAGGTTCCGGAGCCCTCCCAGGCTACCTTCTACGAGCATATTGCGCCCATCCTGAAGCGCAGCTGCCTGGGTTGTCACAGCGGCAAAAAGCCCAAGGGCAAGTACAGCATGGAGACCCCGGAGAAAATGATGGCCGGGGCCAAGAGGGGCAGGACCGTGGTGGCGGGTAAGCCAGGGCAAAGCCTTCTCTTCAGGCTGGTTACCGCCAAGGAGAAACCGCTGATGCCTCCGCGCAAGGCGGAGCCCTTGAGCGAGAGCGACATACTGACCATAGGTGCCTGGATCACGGGAGGCGCCAGGGTCGGCAAGCCTCCTGCGCCAACCCGGCCGTACTCGGCCTCTCCACAGAGGCCTGTTTACCCGCGGGCGCCGGTCATCACCTCGCTGCTCTATGATGAAAATGCCGGCAAGCTGTTTGTCGGTGGCTACAGGGAGGTCCTGGTTCACGAAGTGAAAGATCTTCTCGACAAGGGCGGCAAATCAAAGGAGCCGACAGTCCTTGCACCTTCGGGCAGTTTTACAGGCGAGGCGGAGCGGGTCCGGGACATGGCCCTGGCTCCCGGGGGAGGGCTGCTTGCTGTTGCAGGTGGTTCGCCGGGCCGCTTCGGCGAGCTCCAGCTCTGGGATCCAGGCAAGGGCCGGCTGTTGCGGTTCCGGCGCATGGGAGGGGATGTGATCTGCAGTGTGGCTTTCTCCCCGGATGGGAGCCGCCTGGTGGTGGGGGGGACTGATCGCAGCCTGCATGTGCTCGATTCGAAAACCTTCGAGGTGTCCTACTCTTCGGAGCTTCACTCAGACTGGGTTCTTGGTGTGAGCTACTGCGCTGATGGCAGCAAGCTTATTTCCTGCGGAAGGGACAGGACCGTCCGCATCTCATCGGCGTCGGATGGAAAGTTCCTGAAAACCCTCGGTACCTATTCGGGGGCTGTCACCAGCCTGGCCGGGCGCCCGGGCAAGAGCGAGGTCCTCGTTGCCGGCGAAGGTATGGAGCCGAGGATTTTTGATGGAGAGAGCCTGAAGGAGGTCAGGAAATTCGAGAAACAGCCCGGCTCCATTCTCGCAGCCGCATTTTCAGCCGATGGCCGGAAGCTGGCACTTGCCGGCAAAGCTGCGGAGATCCGGGTTTACCAGGCTGACAAGGCTGACCGGATCTCTACCCTCGAGTCGCCGGGGGGCTGGATCTATGCGCTGGCTTTCAATGAGGCCGGAAATCATCTTGCCGCCGCGGGTTACGAGGGAGTCGTCAGTATCTGGGATCTCGACAGCGGCAGGAAGGTCGCCTCGGTGATCCCGGTGGTTCTCGAGCCGGGAAAAAAATAGGGGGCTTTCTTAGCGGTCGAAATTCTGTTTGCGCCGCGTTAGAATGGCGCAAGTGGCTGACGAAGAGTCCCTGAGGAGAAGAAGAAGATGAAGAGCCCGCAGAAACCGGCGAGGAGGCCGGGATTTGTCAACTGGTTGCTGTGCCTGTGTTTCCTGCTGCCTGTTTTCTTCCAGGGTTGCCAGAGCCCCGGAATTGATCTCGAGGACAGGAAGGGAAGGCAGTGGGTCTGGCCGTTTTTCGCTACTCGCCAGCCGACGGTGCTGGCTTTCTGGAATTGCGCCAATATCGAGTCGATTGAGTCGATCCCGGCCCTGACTACGCTTGCCAAGCGTGACAGCGATATCCAGCTCGTTACGGTCTGCACCGAGAAGAACCGTGCACGGATGGATTCCTGGCTGGCCAAGCAACAGGGGGAGTTCGTGATCCTGCTTGATCCGCAGGCCAGGCTGGCGAGGCGTCTGAACGTGCATTCCTACCCGACCTACATCTATTTCGACATCAACGGCAAGGAAGTGCAGCGCTACCTCGATATCCGCAGCGTCTGGAAGTTCTTCGATCTCGAGCGTTTCGGTGAGCTCGGGCGACCTCAGCCGGCCTCGGCCTCCGAGAAATAAGAACCACCTGGCTCCTGGGCAGGCTTGCGGGGTTTTCCCAGGTAGCCGATGAGGAAGCTTGTCAGCGTGCCGAGGATGATCCACCAGGGCCACGCTATGTCGGGCAGTGCAAGGATGGTATCCCGGGTTCCTTGGGAAAGATCTTCCAGAACATTCTGCAGCAGCCCGGGAGCGGTTTCGGGCTTGTTTGTGAATTGGCGCAACTGCAGCAACAGCACCACGGGGACACTGGCGAGCATCCCGGCCATAACGCTGAGCTCGCTGCCCCTGCTGGTCAGGATGGCCAGCAGGAATGCGCCGAGCAGTCCACCATAGAAATAGGTGAGCACCTTGAGGGCGATCTTGACGATGTTGTCCTGGCTTCCCACAAAGGCGATGGCGAGGCCAACCAGGAGGAGGGTCCAGAGGAAGGTCGCCAGGCGGGAGATCTTCATGTAGTGGGCATCGGAGCGCTCCGCTCCTTTGCGCACCAGCGGTTTGTAGATGTCGGAGACCGTTGTTGCGCTGAGGGCGTTGAGAACCGAGGTGAAGCTGGACAGCGCCGCGGCCAGCAGTCCGGCCATGACCAGGCCGGCGAGTCCAGTGGGAAGGTCGGTGACGATAAAGAGCGGGAAGACCTCGTGGGGGTCATCTGGGATGTCGTAACCGGCTGCCCCGGTCTGGTGCCAGGCCCACAGCAGCGTTCCCAGTGCGAGGAAGAGGGCGATCAAGGGCAGGATGAGGACAGCGCTTCCGAGTACAGAGAGTCGTCCGCCGCGAGCATCCCGGCAGGTGAGCATGCGCTGGGCGATGTCCTGG
>CAJWZY010000028.1 GCA_913050545.1 uncultured bacterium
GTTTCAAAAGGCAGGCGATGCAGCGCCCCGTGCGGAACAATCAACACCCGCTGCCTGCCGACCTGCCCGGCAATGGGTTCCAGCAACTCCTTGTAAAGTCTCCTTGAGAGCTCCGGGTCGGAAGCAGAGCCGGCAACGTAGCGCTTGACCAGCTCCCCCAGGGCTGCAGGACTGATCTTCAACTCCTCTACCGTCACCTTTTCATCCTGGACAAGAAATACAACCATCCGGTCGCCGAGCGAAAAGAACTCCAGCAGGGCAGTGTCTTCATCCAGCTCAGAGGTGATCTCCTGGATGGTTGCCGGGGCCCCATCCACCAGCAAGCCCAACAACGGGCGACTGGCCGCCAAGGCCTTGATCCTCTTCTTGACCGCGGCCATCCTGAGACGCAGAGCATCGAAGTCCTCGCGCTTGCCATTGACGCCAAGAACCTTCAATGCCCGGCCTCTCCTGGCGGAATCCTTCCTGCCGTTGAGCGACACGTACTGCTGGTAGAGCTCGCTGCTGCCTGGATCAGCAAGAGTGACGAATCTCCATCCCAGCGATTCGACCAGGGCACGGGCGCGTGAGCGCTCGACAAACTCCAGGGCACGGGCAGGCCTGCCCCGGCTGATTTCACGGCGTACCAGGTAGCGATAGAGATCCAGCTTGTCGGTCATGAAGCCGGCCTTCGATTCCGCATCCAGGATCCTGGAGCGGTAAGAATCGACCAGCCTGGCTGCCTCGGCAAGACTGGCATCCGCTTCGGCAGACCGGCCCTGCGCAGCCGCAATCCGGGCCAGGTACCAGTGGCAGCGCCACTCTGTTTCGAACTGCCCGGTCTCCGACGCCCTCTTGAGCGCCCAGCTTGTAAACTTCACAGCGCTTTCGTGCCTGCCGGATTCTGCATAGAGTTCACCGAGGTTGGAGGCGGCAATAGCCGAGAGGTGATGAGCCCCCGCCTCGGAAGCCTGGCGCATCGCAGCATCCTGCAGGCCGATGGCTTCGCGGTAAAGAGTCTCACGCCCTGTCCCTACAAGACCGGCCGCCTTCCTGCGCAGAACGTTCGCCCGGTGGATCGAATTTACCAGCGACAGCTCGAGTGCCCCTGGCAAGCTGGAGTTTTCCGGAGCTTTCAATTCCCTTTCGACTGCTGCGAATACCCGGCTGGCCTGCTCGAGGCGCTGTGGATCGCTTCGTGCGCGCTCATACAGCGCCCCCCCCATCAGAATCCGTGCCTTGATCCTGACCGCGGCAGATGCCGCGGGACTGCGCACCAGCGCCCTGGCTTTCTCTCCTGCAGCCAGGGGTTGTCCGAGCGCAAGGAGCGTGGTCGCAAGGTTGAGATCCAGCCGTGCGACGAAGCCCTCTGTACCGTTCATGCCCGCCGCAAGCGCCCTGGACTGTTTCAACAAATACAGGGCGCCCTCGTAATCCCCAAGACGCTCGCAGGCTATGGCGGCCCTTGCTGAAACAGCAGCCGCGAGCCAGTCGTACTGGAGACTGTCCTCCTGCCCGGTGACCAGGAGTTTTTTCACCAGCGCGTATTCCCCAAGCTCCAGCGCCGGCAGGGATGCCATCAGCGCCAGCAGGGTCCGCTCTCTTGCCGGCAGCTCGCAGGCCGAGAGCAGGCGCGCAAGCCCTCCCGCCAGGAGAACCAGGTCGGCACGGGAGCCGACCGGCAGGCGCGCGAGGGATGCCCGCGGCCTCGGCGGCTGCTCAGCCTTCCCCCCGAGTGAAGTAATCTTCCTGTTGAGCCCCGCGACCTCCTGGCTGTAACCGAGGAATTCGCCCGCCCGGGCAATAAGGCCGAGATGGAGCAGCCGGGAATCACGATCGAGGCTCTCGATGAGACCGGCATGGAGCAGGGAGTTATCCCAGGCTCCCTTGAAATCACGCAGCAGGAACAGGAGCCGGCTCACCCCGGCGGCAGCCTCGGCGGCAGGCTCCGGCTTTGACTCGAGAATCTTGAGGGCACCACGGAAGCGGACGTCCGCCTTGCGCTGCAGGAGATCTCCTCGAATCCTGTGGAGAACTGCAAGGGCCTCGCAGATCAGCGGAACATCACGAGCCTCCGCATCCACCTGGAGGGGATAGCGGTGGCGGGCAAGGGAGAGGATCCTGATGAGCTCCCCCAGTTCACCACCATCGATTTTCCCTGGTGTCCCGGCAACCAGGACAGAGATCCTCGGAGGGCCGCCTCCGCCCGCAGCCAACACGCTGAATTCCTTGGAATCCAGCATGCTGACCGCCAGGTTGCGGCGACGAGCCCTCGAGGTCTGCTTCAAGCTCGGCTCGGCGAGTTTTTCAGCCAGACTCTGAATCTCTGACCAGCAGTCGGCAGATTTGCCGTAGGCCTCGGTTGCTCCCCGCATTATGGAAACGCCTTCGAGCTCTAACCCCTGCCAGGGGGAGGCCTGCACGATGGCGCACCAACAGCAAACAGCACAACAAATGCACTGTAAGAAGCAACGAAGCTCTCTCCTCAGCGATGTTCCTGGCTCCATCAAAAAAAGGACTCCTCAAGCCAACTGAATTCATCGCAGCAAAAAAGACTGCTACACTCTTATTTTTTCGGAATATGTATGCCGATAACTTGAATAGAAACAGGTTGTTCCCGAAATCTGTCGGGTACTGGAGCTCACCCGGGCTGAAAACTGCCTAGAGCTCGAAGAAAGCATTAATGCAACCTCTGTTCCAACCCTGAATATTTAGCACAACCTGCTATACTGGGCAGAGATAGAGAAACGACTCGAAATGGGGAATCGCCTCTGCCGTGTCAGATATCCTGACATCTGGCGAATCCCACAATCCAGGCGCGCCTCCTCCACTGACAAAAAAAGCGCAGCAATAAGCTCATGAGCCGCAAAATCAACCCACTGGACACCGGAAACGAGCCCCAGGCAGCCCTCGGCGATGCTGAGAGGAAAGCCCTCGAGGAGATCTACCGGAGGGTTGACGAAGAGGTTGAGCAAAGCGGCGTAAAATGCTGGCTGCGTGGTGACTGCTGTGACTTCGAGAAGATGGACCACACTCTCTACGCCTCGAGCGTGGAGCTGGACTACCTGAAAGAGAAGCACCCCGAGCCCTTCAGCGCCGACAGCGTTTTGTGTCCCTTCTGGGAAGAGGGCCTCTGCGTGGAACGGGAGAGAAGACCACTGGGCTGCCGAACCTATTTCTGTGATGGCAACTACTCTGAACAGCTGCAGTCCATCTACGAAAAATACCATGCGGAAATCAGGGAGCTGGCACAACACAGCAAGTCCCCCTACAGCTACGAACCTTTTGTTGCAGCTCTTCGTCCCCGCCATGACAACACCTGAAAAAACTATCGGAAAACCTGCGCCCTGCTGCAGAAGCAACCCGGAGGGGGAATCGTGATCGGCAGGGGAAGAGATCTCTCCAAGGAGAGAAACCGGCTGTCCATGGTGGTCAAGAGCAATGAAGCCCAGCGCCTCGACAACTTCCTGGTCAACAACCTCGCCTGGAAATCACGCAACCGGCTGCAGGGCCTGATCCGCGAGGGCCTGGTAACCGTAAACGGTGAGAAGACGAAGGCCAGCCGGCGTGTGCACCTCGACGACCTGGTCGAGATTCACCTCTCGAGCGGCCTGGGTATCCCGGACGACTACTCAGAGCGCAAGCTCGACGTCATCTACGAAGATGAATGGCTCGTTGCAGTCAACAAGCCGCCGGGAATGCTTGTCCACCCGGTTGGGCGCCATGTTTACGACACCCTGATCAATTACCTCCATCACAGGTACCACTCCCCCGGCCCCAGCGCCGAAGAGATCGTGCCCAGGCTCTGCCATCGCCTCGACCAGTACACCACGGGGGTGGTCGTCGTCGGCAAGAAAGCCTACGCCCACCGGGAAGTGCAGAAACAATTTGAGCAACGGCTGGTTTTAAAAACCTACCTGGCACTCGCCAATGGTCATTTCCCTCCGGAGCGCAGGGAAATCGATATCCCCATCGGAGAGGGGCACTGCCTGCAATCAGCCCTCGAAAACGAGCCTCTCAAGGAATCCCGCACCCAGGTCAATGTCCTCGAAACCTACGACGACTGCACCCTCCTTCGCTGCAGCCCATTGACAGGACGGCAGAACCAGATTCGTGTCCACCTTGCCGCCGCAGGACACCCGGTCGCAGGAGATGAACGCTACGGCGGAGACTCCCCTGGTGACCTCCCCCGGCGCCGGCACTGGCCGCTTCGCTACCTCCTGCACTCAGAATCCATCCGCTTCTGGCATCCCCGCCTGAAGCAACAGCTCGAGCTGAAAGCGCCGATTCCCCCCGACTTCAAGGCATTGCTCTGAAAACCTCTTTTAAAGAGTCCGGTAAACCTGCCTGCGAGACCCCCTGAAGCCCTCCAGGACCCCTTTTGCCCGGTTTCTACCTGCATCGTAATCTTCTATGCAGGAAAAATGCGCGGCTCAGCGGGTTCCGGGAGGACTCCCTGCCGCAACCAGATCTTCTTTGTTGGGGGTGACATAGAGGAAAAAGGGATGAAGGAAAGAACTACGGCCCTGGTAGACCCGGCCGGACGGCTGCGGTCGGCCAGTACCTTGCTGCGCTCGCTCCAGGTCCACGAATACAGCGGTATCGAGAGTCTGCTCGAGAGACACAGCCAACCCGAGGAGATCCTCTGCGTGGTGCTCGATGGCGACTTTGCGGACATCGAAAAAGCCGGCGGGCTCATTGGCAGGGACGGTCTTCCCCCCCTGCTGCTGGTTGCCGTCAGCAATGCGGAGGAAGGCGCGCACTGGATTGAGAATGGCGCCATGGACTTTGTCGTTCTTCCCGGAAGAAGGGATGAGCTCGACAGCCGAATCCAGGCCATGGTCCAGTGGAAATCGACCCTGCTCGACCCCTCCCACCAGGAGCTGTGCCATCGCAAGACTCTCAGGACGCTGGCGCACGATCTGAAAAACCCTCTCAACGCAGTCTTCTGTTACGCCGAGCTGCTGCTGATGGATGAGAACCTTCCGGCAGCCGTGCGAAGAGATATCGAACACATCATCACCAATGCCAACGTTCTGCTGGAGACCCTGGACTCCAGGATCAACTTCCAGCAGGAAGAAACGGAATCGCAGCCCACCGGAGATGAGCTCTCATGATTGAACCGGGAAATGAAAAACAAGGTGTCGATCCGGAAAAAATCCTGGTCGTAGACGATAACGAGGAGCTCCTTGGAGCTGTCTCCAGGCTCCTGGAGCTGCAGGGCTATACGTCCCTCACAGCCACGAGCGGAGAGGAGGCGCTGGAGATTGCCGGCAGGGAGCTCCCGGACCTTATCCTGCTGGACTGGATCCTGCCCGGAATAGACGGGATCGAGGTGTGCCGGAAGCTGAAGAACGAAGAGGCCACCCGGGGAATCATGGTCCTGCTGCTCACCGGCAGGGGCTCGGTGGACTCCCGGATCGAAGGACTCGATGCCGGCGCCGACGACTTTATACCCAAGCCCTTCAAGCATCCCGAGCTGCTGGCAAGGATTCGCTCCTCACTTCGCCTCAAGAAAACCACCGACGAGCTCACCGAGCGCAACCGCCAGCTTGTCGAATCCCAATACGAGCTGGTGCGCACTGAAAAAATAGCGACCATCGGTCTGCTGGCTTCCGGGATCGCCCACGAGTTCAACAACATCATGGCGGGCATTTCAGGCTATGCCCAGCTGGCCAGCAAGAACCCCAAGTACATGCCACAGCTTGTAGAGGTAGCGCTTACCCAGGCGCGCCGGGCCCAGGAGCTGACCGGCAGTCTCTCTTCCTACAACCGCAGGGGAACAGGAAACCGCTCCTGCAATGTTGAGAACGTTGTACAGAGCACCCTCTGCCTGGTCAAAAAAGAGCTCGAGTCCAATGGCATCGAACTCTGCCTCGATATCCATGCCGTCCCGCCAGCCGCAATCAGCCCGGGGCAGCTCCAGGAGGTGCTTCTGAACCTGCTGATCAATGCAATCCACGCGCTGAGCACCAGGGGGAAAATAACCCTGGAGGTTCAGCCGGGCGAATCCGGAATGATCGATATCAGGGTGGCAGACACCGGCTGCGGGATCAGCGAAAAGAACCTCAACAGGATCTTTGACCCCTTCTTCACCACCAAGGGAGCCCTTGGCGGTGGCAAACAGGCCGGAACCGGACTGGGGCTCTCGGTCTGTTACAACATCATCCAGTCACGAGGCGGACGAATCAACGTTGAGAGCTCCCCCTCGGAGGGAACCACCTTCGCGGTGACCCTTCCCTCGGGCGAAATGGCTACAGCAGTATGCGAAGGCGAGGTGGGCGCCGGTGGCGCGGAGACAGATGTCGGCAGTCGCGACCAGAGGATCCTCGTGGTCGATGACGAGGAACAGATCCGGGATATGCTGCGCGATTTTCTCGGCGCTCAGAACGTAACCTGCTGTTGCTCCGGAGAAGAAGCCCTGGAGGCCTGTGAAAACCAGCTCTTCGACTTCGTCCTCCTTGATATCTGCATGAAGAACTCCAGCAACGGCATCGAGACCTTCCGGGCCCTGCGGCAATGCGATCCGGCATTGAAGATTATCCTGTGCACCGGGAACCTTCCGGAGAACATTCCCCCCGAGGTCCTTGAAAGCTGCCATGCCCACCTGCTGAAACCGTTCAAGCTCGATGACCTCTGCGCAACCCTGAACTCGACGGTCGAAGCATGAACTCGAAAAACGGCACCACGGCCAACCAGCGCGAACACCCCCACATCCTGCTGGTCGACGATGAGGCATTCATCCGCGACGCCCTGGAGCTCTACTTCGAAAGCAACGGCTTCGAGGTCTCGACCGCCGGCGACGGAAGCGAGGCGTTGAAAATATTTTCTGAACAGGCAGGCTCGATCGACCTGGTCCTGCTGGACCTCGTCATGCCAGGCATGCATGGACTCGAGGTTCTGCGTGAGCTGAAGAAGACCGATCCCTCGGCACAGATCATCATCGCCACCGGTTGCAACAGCATGGATAACGCCTTCGAGGCCCTGCGCCTCGGAGCGATCGACTACATCACCAAGCCCATCCTCGACTTTGAAGATGACCTCCTGAAAACCGTTGAGACTGTGCTGAAGGGAAACGCCGCGCCCGACGAACCAGCTCCGAAAAACGCCGGGGAAATACCCCGGCAGGCCGAAGACAACGACCGGCCGCAGGTTTGTCGAAAAAAAGGTGAGGACACAAGCCTGCTGATCGAAGAGCTCGCTCGCCTTGGTGGAAGCAGGCTGGCAACTCCGCAGGAACAGGCGCTGGCCTGGAAGACACTGGAGCGGGGCTTCGGAGTCCATGCCGCCCTGGTCATCAACCAGGCAGAAGAAGCCTCCTGGCAATGCCTGCAGAACTGGGGATTCAGTGAGCTCTCGACCCCCCGCGACCTGTGGCACACAGGTGATACGCCCTGCAATACAGAGCTTCCCGGCTGGTCAGGAGTCCTCCATATCCCCTTCCGTGGAAACCCGGGTGAGGAGCTGCTCCTGCTGCTCTTTTACCGTGAAGTGAGAGCCTCGCGCCCGGCCGGTTTTCCCCTCAAAACGCTCTCCGCTGTTTTCAGCCATGTCTACCGGGTGAGCCAGTCCGAGACGGATACCATCGAGAGCGTCACTGCAGACGCCCTCGATCCCCAGTACAATAGCTGAGGACAGGTAACTGACCTGGCCGGGACCCCATAGCCGGACTTGACGGCAGGGCCCTGGGTCCCTATAAAAAATCGGGTTCCGTTCCGGTATTCAGAGGCGCGGTTGCACTTCCATTGAACCTGCGGGGATTCATGAAAGCGTTTCGTAATAAGCTCCTGGCCCTGGCCACGCTAATCCTGGTCCTGCCTGCAGGCACCCCCCGGGCCCAGCAGGAATCCTCAACGGGCCTTTTCCCCCCCACATCTCAGGATTTCCAGGCTCTCTGGCAGGAGCTGGGGGAGCGCTCTGAGGAAGGCGACTGGAAGAGTGTTCTCGATAAACTGGAGACCTGGATCGGGCTTCTGGACAAGCCCGAAATCAACCTGGTTATTTCCAACGATGCAGGAATCAGCCTTGGGGTGAGAAATGCCCTGGGGCGTTTCGTTCACCTGTTACCCCCTGAATGGAAAGACCGCCTGCGGAAAAGAATAGATGGCCGGCTCGATGGCCAGTGGAAAAACGAAACCCTCGATACCGCGGCCATGCTCACGGATCGCCCCAGGGCTCTTCTGCGCCACCGCATTTTACGGGATTTCCCCGAGTCCACCCTGGCCCCCAGGATCCTCATGGAAGAGATCGATTACAGGATCCTTCGCGGCGAATGGGCACAGGCAAAGCACTGGTCCGGCCGACTCCTTGACCTGGGCGCAAGGGGAGCCCTCCAGCTCTCCAGGGAGAATAAAACCAGGACGCTTGCCTGCGCCCTGCAGGCGGACCTGGCACTTGCCGATTCTGCCGCGTTCTCTCTCCACCAGGAACAATTGAGAACCCTGCTGGCCAGTGAACCGGCACCAGCGCGGCAAGAAGCTGCCTTCGAAAACCTGCTCTCCATTTCCAGCGAATCCATCCGGGCTTCTGCTGGCCGGCCCAGGCCCGGCCTGAGTACTTTTCTCGACCCGGCCGGCTACAGTCGAAGTGCGGGCGGCAGGAAACAGGCCTTCAGGCTCGGCGGCGTTGTCTGGAGAGAACAGTCCGGGGAAGAGGATTTTCGCCGTTTCGCAAGCGAAAGGCGAACCGCACGGGATGGATCCACCCAGGACGGGACGGACATCCCTATCCCCTACCACCCGGCGCTGGCAGCAGGAGTGCTGCTTCTCCAGCATGAAAGCCACATCAGCGCCGTCGATCCCGACAGCGGAGAGTTCCGCTGGAGGCGCTTCCTGGGACCGCGAAGAGCCGGCTACCTTCAGCCTGTCTCACCCGTCACCAACGCAGAGACCTGTTACGCGCTACATGGAAACAGCGTCCAGGCCTTCTCCCTCGACTCCGGAGCCCGGCTGTGGAAGCACACCTTCACCTATGATGCTCAACTCCAGGACCTGGAGTTCTCCCCACTTGCCACGCCAGCTGAAGATCCGGGTGCTGAAAAACAGGAAACCATCATCAGCCCCGCTGCTGGCACTGCCCTCAAAGATGGAATCCTGCTACCGGTCAACGTCCGGCTGGAAAAACAGGTTCTCTCCTACCTGGCAATGGTCAATGCCGGGGGACAGCTGGTGTGGAAGACCTTCCTCGGAAGCACCCCGAACGCTGACTACCTCGGGCTGGGCTCAAATCCATCTCCTCCCCTGGTGACAGGAGCTGGCGTTCTCTACCTCGGCAACCGGGGCTTCATCTCCAGTGTAGACAGCGAGGATGGGACGATTTTCTGGATCAAGGAGTACGAGACGCTCTCGCCCCGTGGCCTCAAGGAGGCCATCCGCGAGGAAAACCGCTGGCATCCCAACGCCCTGCTTCCAATTGGGCAGGGAACATTTCTCGCCGCACCCCAGGACTCAACCCGCCTGTTGTGCCTGCGCACAAACGATGGGGCAACCGCCTGGCATTGCCCCCGGGAAGAACACTCGAACCTGGTTGGCAGCAATGCCACCGCCTGCTTTCTATCAGGCACCCGGGTACGCGCCATCGGCATTAGCGAAAGCAATCGCGGAAAGACCCTCTGGAGCTTTGAACCCGGCCCCAGCCACACTCCCCAGGGAAGAGGATTTCAGCTGGGTGACAGGCTCTTCCTCAGCACCCGCCAGGCTCTCCTGCAGCTCTCCGCCGACAATGGAGCTGTCCTCTCACGTGACCTCTGGGATTTCCCCGGGGCAGGGGGCAATATGCTTCTTGCCGGTAAACACCTTGCGGTGATCCATCCCGGAGGATTCCTCCTCTACAACGAGTTAAACAGCGAGCTTGAAAGGCTCCGTGGCCGGGGGAAGGATGCGCGTTACTGGCTCGAATCTGCCAGCCTGAACCTGAGATCGGGAAACCTCGAGCCGGGAATCAGGGCGCTGGAAGCGTGGATCGAGAGCAAGCCGACTCCTCCCGCCCCGAATTCAAACCTGGACAGACTCCAGCTGGCAATAGCCGAAACACTCGGTCGACTTGGGGAAGAAGCCAGTGGGGAGCTGGCAGAGAAGCTGCTGGGAATCCGCCCACAGGTAGAAAATGACCCTGTAAGAAAGGTCAGGGCGAACATTGACCTGGGCCTTTTCCTGGTGAAGACCGGCAAAGAGGTAAAAGCCCTCACGGCCTTCCACAATGCGCTCCGCTCTGATGTGGAGAGGCCCTCCCCCGAAACCCCCAATTTCAGAGGGATCCCGGGTAACAAGGCCGTATACATGGTCGACGGCCTGCTGCCCATACCCGCCGAAGACTACATCCGCTCACAGATCCAGGCCCTCCGCCAATCAGTTGCAAAACCCGGGCTGGTCTTTCAGCAGATCGAGGAGAAGGCCGGGGAGGCCCTGAAGGCTGCACGCACTGGAGGAGAAATCTACGGCCTCCAGGAGGTCATCCGGCTCTATCCCTTCACCGAAGCGGCGGCGGAGGCCTACAGAGAGCTCTCTATTTCCTATCTCAGCCGGGGCAATACCGACCGGGCATCGAGGGCGCTGCTGAGCTACGTTGAGGACTACCCCCTCAGGTTTGACTCCATCCGCACGGCCCTGCGAGCTGCCCAGCTGCTTTATGAGTCCGGCAAACGGGCGCGGGCCAAGGCTCTCTACGAAAAGATCCTGGCCGATCATGCAGACAAGCGGGTGGAACCCATCCCCGGAATGGAGCCCAATGATACCGTTGGCTCCTATATCCGCAGACGTTTCTCTGACCCGGCGCTGGCAGAGGTCCGGACTTCCGATGTCCATCGCCTGCGCACACCTCTGCGGATAACCTGGCGCTCCCCTGCTGACCTGCTGTCTCCGGAAAAGATCTTCCTGGAGCCAGAAGGCATGCCTCCCCTGGAAGCAGCAGAGAGCTTCTTTACCCAGTCCAGCGAGATCATCGAATGCCGGAACATCCACACCGGCATTCCGGCGTGGACCATCAATCTCTCAATGATTCCCGGCTACGTCATCGATCCTATCCAGTACCGCAACTTTCGCTTTGCCCGAAGCGGTGACAAGCTCATCCGTGGCACCTTCGCAGGGGACCTCCTTGTCCTCCATGACCACCGGAACCTCTTTGCCGTCGATCCAGCCAGGGGGCAGGTACGCTGGAATGTCCCCGTTGGGAAATCTTCCGGTCAGAAAGCTCCCTTCCTGCAGAAACCCGGCCCTGTGTTCAGACAGCTCAGTGAACGAATCCGGGGGTGCCTGGTTACACCTGGAAGAATCTATCTTACAAGCAGCCACAGGTGGCTCTATTGCTTTGATCACAAGGGAATGGAGCTCTGGAAAGAGGAGCTCGAATTCGACCCGGCACCGACGAGTCCCGCGCTGGCCGGAAAGGAGATCTTCGTCCTCCAGCAGCGCAGCCTGATCTACAGCGCCTTCAAGACCCGGGACGGCAGCAAGGGGGATGCCTTCAACATCGAAAACCGTTTCGAAGGTTCCAGGCGCATAGGAGAACCGACAGCACTGGGCGGTGGACTCTGCCTGCTACCCCTCACCAGGGCTGTACTCCTGCTGGATCTCTCCAGGCGCGCAGTCCTCTGGGAATTCCAGCCACCAGGGAGCACGATTGAACAGGTATTCTATTTTCCCCATGCTCCCGGAGAGGTCATCGCGGTGCTGAGCCAGGCGGGGAAAAAACCCGCCCTCGTCGGCCTCGCTATCGAAGATGGAAAAGAAGACTGGCGGTACGAAAAGTTTGAGGAAGGCCCCTCCTATTTCTCCATCTTCCGCGACGAGCACCAGCTCTTCATCATCCACGGTGCCGACCGTCTGAAGCTCCTGGCCCTGGAGGTCCGCCACATCCCCGCCACAAAGAAGACCAGTGTCTCTTCTCTGTGGCCCCAGAAGGAAGTCCACCTCGGCACCTACCTCGGACGATCGCGAAACCGGCGACTGCATATCCTTGAGAACGCGATTATCTTCCCCGATCCTGGCCAGTCGATCTCCATCTACGACCGCGTCAAAGGCACCCTCCTCAGGCCGATTGACCCCAACCCCCTCAGCAGCTTCCTGATCGAGAAGAGGTCCTATCGCAGCGCAGCAGTCGGGGGACACCTGGTGCTGTTGACCGATGGTGGCGGCTGCGGATTCAAGGGTGCCCCGGGCTCCACTCCTGCAGACGCAGCCCGCAAGAGGATGACTCTCATCAACAACTACACCGGCAACAGGACAAATTCCAATGCGGTCATCGACCTTGCACTGGCATATTTCCAGGCGGGCGATCACGGAACCGCGATCAGCCTGCTCAACCACTCATCGAGGTCCGAGGAGATACTCGGATCCAGCGATGCGAAAGGCCGTGAAAACATTGCCTTCCTGCTCGAAGGAATCAAGCAGGAGGCCATGAAATACCTCAGGCCGAGGGAGATCACCGCCCGTAAAATCGAGACGCCCCCGTCGATCGATGGCAGGCTTGAAGATTCCTGGAGCTATGCCCACCGGGTGCTGATCACAGCACCGCGGAACCTGAACCTGATTCCTTCACCGGGAAACAACCGCCAATGGGAAGGCGAGGAAGATCTCTCCGCAATTCTCTACACCGGCTGGGATGAAACCTATTTCTACTTCGCGCTGGATGTCGAGGATGACGTCCTCCGGGCCTACGACCGTGAAGCCGAGAACTGGAAAGGCGATTGCCTCCTGATCGGCCTGGACCCCGATGGAGATGGAGGCTACCGGCAGGGGCGCGATGACCAGCTCATGACCCTGGGCCTGACGATCCCCAAGCGCCGTAAAGATGCCAAGGAGCAGGACCCACTCGGAGGCAACGAGGAAGGCGAGCCGGGAGAGGGGGAAGAAGAGGAGGATGACCAACCCCAGGGCCTCTTCTCGGTCAAAAAGAAACCTGATTCAAGCGGCGCCGTTTACGAGGTGGCGCTCCCCTGGTCTTCCTTCCCTCGCTTTGCGGAGGGTTCCCAGCCGCCTCCCGGATTCAGCTTCGGCCTCAGCCTGCTGCTCACAGATGATGACACCGGCCGCGGCGCAACCAAGACGCTGAGCATCAACCCCTGCCATCTCATCCCCCGCAAGCAACGCAACATCTGGATCTGGCGGTTCATGATCCCGG
>CAJWZY010000029.1 GCA_913050545.1 uncultured bacterium
CTAGGGCCCCAAAACTGGCGTTCTTCAATCGGATAACCGACCAACTCAAACAGCTGGAACGGGACGGCGGAGAACTACCCGGAGGGCTGCTGCACCTAGTCGATCCGGATGTGGATCCCTCAGCGGTGGATCAGAGCGAACCGGCTGCAGGCAGGTCCGAACCGTGGCAGACCGCCGACGAGACCTTTTTGCCACTAGACGCAAATGCTGCACAAATCAAGATTGTTAACAGCGTTGAACACCACCCATTCACAGTCGTGCAAGGGCCGCCGGGAACCGGCAAGACCACGGCCCTGGTCGAAGCCCTCCGCGCTGCTACTGAATTCGAGGGTATCAAGCGCATCGCCTGCCATCGGGGGATGCGGATTGAAGAGGCCCTCTATCTGCTGAACGACTTCCTGCTCCAGGCCGGGATCAACGACATGGAACGAGTCCTCGGACAGCGATCGAGACTGGAGGCGAAGCTCTCGGTCTTCCTCAACATCCTCTCCTGCAGTCCTGTGGCTATCTGCTTCGATGATTTCCATTATCTCGAATCCGGCTGCACTGGAGACTCACTGGAATCGCTGCAGTCTTTCATCAAGGCCTGCGCCGGCCTCGCCGCAAACGCCCCCGGGCTCATTGTTTTCACCTCGACCAGCAGGCCTCCGGCCGGGGCAGCGATCCCCAGGGTCCAGCTTCCTGGACTCCTTCCCGAGGAGAAGCAGGAGCTCTGGTCGCTACTGGCGAAGAACAGATCCCTCCCTCCCCTGGGGGACAATGACATCGAAAGGATCGATTCAACCCCCCTCGCTCTCCAGTTATTCTGCCGCAGGGTCGCCAGCGCCCCGGGCAGCACGCCTCCAGCGAGCGGCAAACACCGGCAGCTCAGCCTCGAGGATGTCTACCTGGAGACCCTTGCCCTGTTGAAGCCCGGAACCCGTGAGCTGTTGGAGCTCCTCGCTGAGTTCGGACGCCCTCTCGGACGGGGGGCCCTGCGCCTCCTTGGAGAAAACCTGGAGGGCCGGATCAATTTTCCGACAGAAATCACCGACCCGAGATTCATCGAGCTTGAAGAATACGGACTGCTTCAGTTCAGCGGGAGAGATACCTCCTGCCGGCAGAGCTGCTGGCTTCACCCCCTGGCCAACGAGGCCGCCCAGCAGGGTCTGCACGACCCGGAACCCGGCCAGGTCCGCGAGCTGCTTATCGCCGCGGCGAACTACTACCTCCGGCTCCCTGGCGGCGGAGAAAACATCTGGCCGATGTTCAATGCGAGGAGCTTTCTCTTCAGGGCAGGGCAATACGAGGAGGCCAGCCAGGTCCAGAAATGCTTCATCGAAGACATGCTGAGGCTGGGCTACCTCGACCTGGCAAAGAAGGTGCTCGCCGAGACCATCGAAACCACCTCCGGAAATATTCGAACCGTCAGCCTCGGAAACATGGCAATTATCTGCAAGAACGAGAACAGCTACGAAGAGGCCCTCGGAATCTACCAGCAGGTCCGTAAAGAATTCGAAGCGAGCGAAGACCAGGCAAACCTGGCAAGAGTGCTGCACCAGATTGGAAATATTCACTACCTTCGCAAGGACCTTGAGGCTGCCGGGCAGCATTACGAAGAAAGCGGCAGGCTGGCGAGCGAACTGGGAGAGGATGCGATCTGGATGGCTACAAGGGTCCAGCTCGCCAATGTTCTCTACCAGTGCGGAAGGGAAGAGGACGCCCTTAAGAACTATGCGGAGATCGTCACCAGGCTGCAGGAAAACCCAGGGGCCAACCAGGCCGGGCTGCTGGCAGCAATGAAGGTCCAGATCGGCCAGCTCCACCAGAAGGCAGCCCGCTTCCTCGAAGCGGAATCAGAATTTTCCCAGGCAGAGGCCCTCGTGCGCAAGGCCGATGACAAGAGAAGCCTCCTGAAGGTCCTGCGTGCCCGGGCCATGGTCGCCAGGCAGAGACGAGCCTACGACGAGGGGCTCTCACTCTATGGAGAGGCTGAGAAAACAGCGGCAGCTCTCGGCGATGTCCTGGAGATCTCCACCTGCCATCTCCTGATGGGAGATCTTGAACGTGAACGCGTGCAGCTGGGAGCCGCTCTCGAAAAATACACCAGCGCCCGTTCGCTGCTCAGCTCAGAAACTCCTCAGCACCAGCTGCAGAACACCGCGCTCAACAAGCCGGTAAATACCCTGATCGACAAGCGCCTCGGGGAGCTGGAATCGATGATGGGGAAAGAAAGCTACCAGCGCGCCTTGAGCTCGATGAGAAGAAACTGAGCCCAGCCGCTTGAGTTGAAAAGTGGAGGCGGCACCCGGATTCGAACCGGGGATGACGGTTTTGCAAACCGTTGCCTTACCACTTGGCCATGCCGCCTCTCAGTCCCCTCTGGACGTGAAACCTGTTTATAGCAGACGGCTCCGGTCTTGACAACGGGCAATGACAGCAGCCTGATGGGACAGCAGGAAAGACACAGATCCCCCGGAAACAAGCATGCAGACACCCACCCTGAAACCCCAGGCCTTTATCTTCGATATGGACGGAGTGCTGGTTTCATCAGAGCAGGTCCATTGGAAAGCCTACCGCGACACCTTTGCCTCCGAAGGTATTGAATATCCCTGGGAAGCCTACCGGAAAACCGGGCTGGGCATCTCCAGGGAGAACGTGATCCGAAAGGTCCTGGGAACACTCGAGGAAGAAAAATTACTCCAGCTCATGAAACACAAGGAGGATCATGTCCGGGCCATCCTCGCACGGGAGAAGGTAGAAAGAATTCCCGGGGCGCTGGAGTTCATCGATGAAATACATCGCCGGGGGCGAAAAACAGCCGTGGCTACCTCCAGCCGCAACCCGGACCTGTTCCTCGGAGCAGGAGGATACCTGGACACCTTTGACCTCATTGTCGGGCGCTGTGATGTACAACAACCCAAGCCCCATCCGGAGACCTACACCCAGGCTGCGGCGAAACTGGGAATCTCCCCCGCCGATTGCCTGGCCTTCGAAGATTCACCCGCCGGGGTCGAGGCTGCTCTCGCCGCCGGCATGCCGGTGTTTGCCCTGGTTACAACGCACACCAGGGAGGATGTCAGCCGTGCTACGGCTGTCTTTGACGGGTTTGAGCAGATCGAACTGGGAAACCTGGCTCCCTGATCAGCGAGATCTTCTCAGGGGCGCTCATCAATCAGCACCGGCTTGAAGTCGAGGTAATCGCAACTGACCAGGCTGTAGTTCACGCCACCGGACTCACCCTGGAATACCTTTTCCCATTCCGGGCTGGTGTGGAGATGCCCGAAGAGACAATGGCTGCACCCGCGTGACTCGAGAATCCGGGTGAAGGCACTCTCGCTGGAGCCGATCCGGTAGGGAGGATAATGAAAGAGGGCAATCGGGCGCTCCCCCCCCTCGTAGATCTCCTCGAGATGCTCGATCGACTGCAACAGCTCCCTGCGTTCTTTCTGCAGCGTAGCGAAAGTTTTCTCCAGCTTTTCAGGGGCCAGCTCTTCTCCCGGAGGTACCCATGGAAGGAAGTCCCCTCCCCGTACTCCAATAATCGGAACGCCGTCGACAACCACCGCCCTTTTCTTGATCGCGTAGATTCCCTCTGGAAGCAGCTCGCCGAGCTTCTTGTGTGACCCCGGCCACCAGTAATCATGGTTGCCCTTGATCAGGATCTTCTTGCCGGGAAGCTGCTCGAGCCATTCCAGCTCGACCGCCACATCCACGGCCTTCATAGCCCAGGAGAAGTCGCCGGGAACAAGCACCAGGTCCTCCACATCGATCCGTTCTTTCCAGGCCGCCTCGACTTTTCGGTGATGCCCCACCCAGTGCTCCCCGAACTGGTCCATCCACTTGCCCGTGGAGAAGCCGAGATGGAGGTCACTGATGGCCCAGATTTTCATTGGAGAATCCCGCAGAGAAGATGAAATAAATGCGACAGCCGCTGGCAGAATGAGTACCTTATCCGGTCAGGCAACCCAAGACCAGTTCCAGCCCCCCGAAGCGATGAAGTCATTCGATCTTTTCCTGGTACCTTCCTCCACGTCAGAGCTCGCCGCAGATGCCATCGGAGAGCATCTGGCCGCTTGTCCCTGGCTGCACAGGGACCGGTCGGACCCTACCCAGCTGGTCTACCAGAACGAGGATACCAGCGTAACTTTCTTCCTCCTGCTCGACTCAGCCCTGGCAGAAAACACATTTGGTGGTGAGGAAGAAGACCCGGACAATCCTTCGAGTTCCACCTCGGTCCTTCCCGAAGGGGGAGATATAGAGGGAGATCCACTATCCGAAACAGGCGAAGATGAGCAGGAGGCTGTGATGGATGTGCCGCCGGTGACCATCAACATCCCCCTCTTCCAGCCCATGGAGGTCGCCAGGGAAGCCATCGACTTCCTGCTGCAGCTCGCTGAAGCCGGTGGCCTCGACACCATCGATCCCCAGGAGGCCGGTGCGGGCAAGGGAGAACCCGGCCGCTACAGTAACCAGGAACTCCTTGAAAGCTGGCTGAGAACCCAGGGTTCCATCTGCCAGCAGGCCGGCACCCCGGTCAACTTCATTCGCTGGAGCCAGGAGCGCTCCATGAATTTCTTCGGCTACTCGCGCTCCTGCCCGCAGCTGCGTAAGCAGTACGAAGGCGAAGGCCTCGCTGTACTGCAGGTTCAGCCGGCGGCCTACAACGACGAGGTTCTTTCTCTCTGTGTCTGGCGATCCAATATGCCGGCGGTGATTCCGCTGACCGACCTCGTCCTCCTGGAGAGAGTACGCCGCAAGCGCAGGCTCTTTGGAACCAGGGAGGTGATCGATGAAATCCTCATACCCGGGGGCGAGCTCTGGAAAATTCTCTCTCCCTTTTCACAGGTCTGCAATGAACCGGCCAGGATGCTGGTGTTCCGCGATGCCGCCATGCCTCCCTCCCAGGTGGCCAACGATCTTGCAGAGCTGACGGGAGAAAAGAGCACGGCTGCGAAGAGAACGGAATTCAGCGGGGTGATTGATTTCGACCTGCCGAGCCCGGCGCAGGAGACGGAGGACGACCTTGAACAGTGAAAAAAAGAATGCGCTGCTTGATGAGGACAGCCGCCCGGTCCTCCTCGGGGTCGTGCACCTGCGCCCCCTCCCCGCAAGCCCCGGCTATAGCCGTGGGGGAATGGGCGAAATCATCTCGGCGGCAAAGAGCGATGCAGAAACCCTGCTCGAGGCAGGCTTCGATGGCTACGTGATCGAAAACTTCGGCGACCTGCCGTTCTTCCCCACCACGGTACCTCCGGCAACCGTTGCCGCGCTGACGAGAATTGCCTGTGAGCTGCCGACCCGCGACACCATCGTCATCGTCAATGTTCTCAGGAACGATCCGCTTGCAGCACTCTCGATCGCGGCCGCCGCCGGGCTCTCGGGAATCCGGGTCAATGTCCACACCTCGGCCATGCTGTGCGACCAGGGGATCATCGAGGGCCGCGCTGCTGAGACCCTCCGCCTCAGGAGTGAGCTCGGGCAGGAGCTGGCCATCCTGGCCGATGTAGATGTCAAGCACGCGGTCCAGCTTGGCAAGCCGAGGGACCTCGGTGAGCTGGCGAAGGAAACCGCCTGCCGGGGACTCGCAGACGGACTGATCGTAACCGGCTGCGCGACAGGTTCTGCTGTCGACCCCAATGATCTCAGCTCGGTCAAAGAGGCTGTCCCCGGACACCCGGTCTTTATCGGCAGCGGTGCAGATGAATCGAATATCGCCGGGCTGCTGGAGACAGCGGATGGAGCCATCGTCGGTACAGCACTCAAAAGAGCTGGAGATGTCGGCAACGAGATCGACATCGCAAGGGCCCGTGCCTGGCTGGATGCTGCCCGCGGTTGAACCCGCTCAGGAATCCACCAGGAGAACCTGGAGGTCAGCGACATTGGTCCCGGTCGCCCCGGTTTTGAGCAGGCTCCCTGAGCGCTCCAGGAAGGTGTAGGAATCATTATTCTCCAGCGCCTGCCGGGCTGAGAAGCCATCCCCGCTTCCACGTTCGATTGTGAGAGGATCGACCAGGGCCCCCGCGGCATCGGTAGGACCATCGATCCCATCGGTTCCCCCGCTGAGGAAAACCCAGGACCGATCCTGCGCGGCGGTACTCTCGAGGGCAAAGGCGAGGGCTAACTCCTGGTTGCGCCCGCCACGCCCTCCTCCCCGGAGAGTGACCGTTGTCTCCCCCCCGGCAAGGATGGCCCGTGGCCCGGCTCCCGGGGCGTTTCCCAGGAGGACCGCGGCAAGGTCTTTTCCTGCTTTGCGTGCCTCGCCGACCAGGGTCTCGCTGAAGACACTCACCTGGTAGCCGAGCTCTTCTGCCCGGCGGACTGCAGCGGCCAGGCTCAGCCCGTTGGAGCCGACCAGGCGATGGCTGACCCCTTCAAACACGGCTGCACCTGGTTTAGGTGTCTCAGGAATTTCACCCCGGCAACCCGCAGAAATCCTGTCCCGGACGGCCTGCGGCGACTCCTCGAAAATCCCGTACTCCCGCAAAAGGCGCTCGGCATCGGCGAAGGTCGTGGGATCACCCACCGTCGGCCCACTGGCGATGGTCGACAGGTCATCTCCGATGACATCGGAAAGGAGCAGGGTGACCATCTTCCCTCGGCCCATCCTCGCTGCCATGGCTCCTCCCTTGAGGAAGGAGAGGTGCTTGCGAACAGTGTTGATCTCCCCGATATCAGCCCCGCAGGCGAGCAACCTCGCCGTGCAATCGAGCTTGTCCTCCAGGCTGATACCATCGGCGGGGGCCGGCAGAATGGCGGACCCTCCTCCCGAGACCAGGACGAAGACCAGGTCTTCTTCGGCAGAGGACGAGATAAAATCAGCCACCTCCCGGGCAGCCTCCACGCCGGCCTCATCCGGGAGCGGATGACCACCAACCAGTACGCGAAAACCGCCAACATCCTCGCGATTTTCCCGGTTGACCACCGCGATACCACTCCACTCCAGGCCGGCCTCTTCAAGGCAGCTGCCAATCCCCCTTCCCATCGAGCAGGCTCCCTTGCCGAAGGAAACCACCCGAACCTGCCCCGCCGCCGCAGGAGCAGGAATGTCCCGGCCTCCACCCAGGGCGCGTTCCACCGCAAGCGCCGGGTCCGCCTCCGCCACCGCCGCCTGGAAAACACCCCGGGCATGATCCCGGAGCTTCTCGATACCCGGATTGAGCTCTCCTGGGTTCACCCTGCTACCCCTCCCCCAGGGGAATGCTCCCGGCCAGGTCGCGGATCTCGGCCGCGCTGCCGACCCCGCCACTGCAGGTCGGGTGGCGCAGGCAGCTTGCCGCGGCGGCATTGGCGAACCCCAGGGACTCGCCAAGATCCCAGCCCTCATGGATGCCGGCGACAACACCTGAAAAGAAAGCATCGCCGGCACCGGCGCTGCCCCGGATAAAACCATCGGGCAGCCGATGCGCCTGCCTCCAGATGCCTTCCCCTGAAGCAGGCAACCCGAAGGCCGCCTCGGGAGGGTGTACGACAACGGCCTCTTTCACCCCGCGCTCAAGCAGGATGGTGGCTGCCTTCTGCAAGGCCTCCCGGTCGAGCTCCGGCTCACTGCGAATCTCCGTACCCGTTGTGCGGGCGGCCTCGATCTCGTTGATAACCAGGTAGTCGATGTGGGGAAGGGCCGGGGTGACGACTGTCGAGAAACGGTCGGAGTCTTCACTCACGACATCTGTCACCGTCAGGATTCCACGCTCCCTGCACCCGGCCAGCACCCTGGCTGCACGCGTCCCGTACTCCGGGTCCTCATGATCCATCCCATCGAGCAGCAAGAGGTAGCCCAGGGTCAGGATCCTGCAGTCCAGCTCATCGAGAGGATAGTGCTCCGGCCCCAGCAGTGCATTCGCACCCCTGTTGTGAAAAAAGGTCCGGCGCCCCGAACCCTTCACCGTCATCACATCGGTATAGGCCGTCGGCGCATCTTCAATACTGAGCAGAAAGCGCGTATCGATCCCGGCTGCCCGGCAATCGGAAAAGATCCTCTCCCCATCGGGGTCCTTTCCCACCAGGCCGATGCCGGATATCTCGAGCCCCATCGCAAAGCGCGACAGGTCGATGGCAACATTGCAGGCCGCCCCGCCGGTACCCGATTCTTCATCGACAATATTGGCAAGGGTTTCTTCCTGCGGCCAGACATCGACTGTTTTAACCCGGTCGACGATCCAGTTCCCGGAGCAGCAGATCCCCTTTCGCTCAGTCATCTTGAGACTCCGCTCCCAGCAGGAAGGCGCCGGTCCTTGCAGGGCCGTGGACCCCGATCGTCAGGGTCTTCTCGATGTCGGCGGTACGACTGGGCCCCGTCATCCAGGTGAAATACGAAGCGAATCCCTCCGGCCCACCGGCCCATTCGGCCCCCGAGCTGATCCCCTCGAAGAGATCCTCCAGCGATGCCAGCAGCCGGTCCGCCGGCACCAGCACGAGATGGCATCTCGGCACAAGCGAAATGGACCTCGGCCTGAAGGGGCTGGCACACTGGGCAATCGTTCCGGTCTCGGCAATCGCCGCATCCGCAAGCGTGATCCCCAGGTCAAACCGGGCGAGGTCAGCAGGCAAAGCCGAGCCATCAACCCTCTCCAGCTCCAGGCCTGCTCCTTCAACAATCTCCCGGATCGGGAGACCCGTCACCTTCCAGCGCGGATCACTGTCGATCACCGCTGTCTTGAGTCCCAGCCCTTGCAGCCACCCACCCAGCTCTGCAGCCGGGTCAGCGCTCGACGCCAGGTCTGAAGCCTCACCGCCAACCGCGTTCAGTTCGCTGCAGAAACGCGCACCGAGGTCATCGCCACAGCGGGGTGCAGAGGAGGGCCGCTCACGGGAAGCCTCCGTGAACAATTCTCCCGGCTGGCCAACGGCGCGGCTCTTTAAGAAACCAAAAAGCCTGTCCCGGTAATTTTCAGTCATCCACATCCCCCTTCTTCGTTTCTGCGCGCCACCAGGACCGGAAGCCCTGCTTCTGGGGAAGCGGGAGGCCACGGCTCCTGTTCCAGCGCCTCAGGGGGCCGCCCAGCACCGAGGCCAGCCCTGCACGAGCGACCAGCTTGTAGACCGGCCGCCCGCAGGCCAGGGCGAAACGCCACAGCCGGGGAGATCTTCCCAGCAGGGAAAAAACCCGCATGGAGAAGCGCTCCACGATCCCGGCGCTGCCCGCCTCGACGGCCTTCGCCCGCAGGCCAAGCAGCATATCCGGCAGGGGAATCTTGACCGGGCAGACCTCCGCACAGCGCCCGCAGAGGCTGGATGCCTGCGGCAGCTGGCTGGCCTTCTCGATGCCGACGAAGTGTGGAGTGATCACCGAGCCGATCGGGCCCGGATAGACCCAGCCATAGGAGTGTCCCCCGACACTCCCATACACCGGGCAGAAATTCAGGCAGGCACCACAGCGAATACAGTTAAGGGCCGCGCGTTGCCCCGGATCAGCCCAGAGCCGGGAGCGACCGGCATCGAGAAATACGACATAGATTTTTTCAGGGCCATCCCCCTCGGCGGGTGTCCTCGCTGAGCTGATAAAGGAAATGTAGCTGGTGACTCTCTGCCCGGTTGCGCTTCGGCACAGCAGGCGCAACAACAGCGCAAGGTCCTCCAGCCTGGGCACGACCTTCTCGATACCTACAAGGGCAATGTGAACGCGCGGAATCGTTGTCGACATCCGGATATTACCTTCGTTCTCCACCAGCACGATGGTGCCGGTTTCAGAGACCACGAAGTTGGCACCGGAGATTCCTATATCCGCGCCCAGGAAGGCCTCGCGCAGGGTACGCTGGGCGACACGAGTCAGCTCGGGGATGTCGGCCTTCGGATCGCTGCCGAGGTGCTCATGGAAGAGCTCGGCCACCTCCTCGCGCGACTTGTGAATGGCGGGAGCTATGATGTGGGAAGGATGCTCCCCGGCCAGCTGGATGATGTACTCGCCGAGATCGCCCTCGAGCACACTCAAGCCGGCCGCCTCGAGATGGTCATTCAGAGCAATCTCCTCGGTGACCATCGACTTGCTCTTGGTCACACTGGAGCCATCGTGAGAACGAATGATCGACAGGATCGTGTCTCGAGCCGCGGCGCCGTCCTCGCAATAATGAACCTCTCCCCCACGTGAGCAGATGTTCTTCTCAAAGGCATCGAGCGCCTCGGGCAGGTTTTCGATGGCGCGATTCTTGATTTCATGAGCTTGCTGGCGAAGCGCCTCCCAGTCCGGCATCGAATCGACCGCATCTCCACGGGCATCCTGGAAGCTCGCGTTGGCTCGTGCCAGGGCTTCCCGGAGAAATTCATCCTGGAGGGCCTCGCTCGAGAGCCTGCTGAATTGATCGCTCCTCACCTTCATGGGGCAGGCTCCTGCTGCAGGCCAGCCGCTTTTTCATCAAGGGCCCCGGCAAGAACCTCGGCCAGGTGACGGGTCCTGATCCCCGATCCTGTCTTCTCCAGGCCGCCGGCCATGTGCATCAGGCAGCTGCAATCGGTTGCAACCAGGCAATCCGCCCCGCTCTTTTCGATGCAGGCGAGCTTGTTCTTCAGCATCTGTGAGGAGATCTCATCGAACTTGACCGAGAACAGGCCGCCAAATCCGCAGCACTCTCTGGAGTCCTCCAGCTCGCGGAGATCTGCTCCCTCCAGCGAATGGAGCAGCTTGCGCGGCCCCTCCTCAATCCCCAGGCCCCTGAGTGAATGGCAGCAATCATGCCAGGTGAGCGACTCACTGGAGCTTCCGGGGAAATCGCTCACTCCCAGGACCTCGGTCAGGTATTGCGAAAATTCCCAGGTCCTCGAGGCAAGCTTATCGAAGCGCGACTTGAGCTCCTCGTCTTCAGAGAAAAGTCCCGGATAGTATTCCTTCACCATGGCGACACAGGATCCGGAGGGACTGACAACCGCTTCGCTGTCCTCGAACACATCGAGAAAATGCAGGGCCACCTCCCGGGCCTGGCCCTGGAAGCCGGCATTGAAGGCCGGCTGGCCGCAGCAGGTCTGGCCGGAGGGGAATTCGAGTTCCACTCCATAGTGGCGCAGTACCTTAACCATGGCACGGCCCACGGAGGGGAAAAGAAAATCCACCAGGCAGGTGATGAAGATCCTGGCTCGCTTGCCTTCGCTCAAAAGATGCCTCCGAAACCGAAAAAATCAAACGGCAGGCCGCTGACGGTCTGCCGGCAGTTGAATGAAAACTGGAAGCCGCATTTTAGCTTTGTATAGGTTATTACGGAAGCTGCGACTAAACTGATTGCTCTTTTTCGAACCCCTGCCGGGAACCGATCTACTAAATCCATGCCTCCACTGCGAACCACAGCTGTTCTTTTCCTGGCCTGCTGCCTCCTGTCTCCAGCCTTCCTCTGCGCAGATGAGAAGACCGACTGGCCCCAGCTCCACGGACCACGCAGGGATGGCATCTACCGTGGGCCCCCTCTCACGGATACCCTGCCTGCAGGGCGTGCAAAACCGCTGTGGAAGAAAAACGTCGGCCAGGGCTTCGCCGGCCCCGCAGTAGCCGGTGGCCGCCTGGTGCTCTTCCACCGTGTGGACAACATGGAGCTTCTTGACTGCATGGATGCCGCCACCGGCAAAGCAATCTGGTCGTCGAAATACCCCGCCACCTACCGCGACCGGTTCGGGTTCGATGAAGGCCCCAGGGCAGTACCCACGATCGAGGGTGGCCGGATCTATACCAATGGAGCGGCTGGAACCCTGAGCTGTACGGACCTCGAGAGCGGGAAAAAGATCTGGCGGATCGACACCCACGCTGCCTTCAAGCCACCCGAGAGTTTCTTCGGAACGGCCTCTGCGCCGCTGGTTTACGGAGACAAGGTCTTCGTCCAGGTCGGCGGGACGAAAAAGATCGGCTCCACCGGCAAGGGCAGCGGGATCGTCGCCTTTGATTCTTCAAACGGAAAAGCCCTCTGGGGCGCCACCAGCGATGAGGCCGGTTATTCTTCCCCCGTAATCGGCAAGCTTGACGGGAAGCTGAGGCTGGTCTGCTTCACCCGCACAGGCATCGTGATCCTCGACCCCTCCACCGGCGCCATCCTCTTCGAGAAGAGATGGCGGGCACGGATCGGAGCCTCCGTCAACGCCGCCTCCCCGGTTCTGAGCGGTGACAGGATCTACTTCTCCTCGAGCTACCAGACCGGCTCGATCTGCCTGGAGGCCGGAGCCGGAAGCTACCGGGAGCTCTGGTCGGGCGACAACATTCTCTCAAGCCACTATTCGTCCATCATCCACCAGGGCGGCTTTCTCTACGGTTTTGACGGCCGGCAGGAATACGGCACCCGCCTTCGCTGTGTGTCGCTCACCAGCGGCAAGATCGCCTGGAACGAAGCCCGGCCCGGGAAAAACAGCTTCGGCTCAGGAACCCTGATTCTCGCTGGCGACAGGCTCCTGGTCTTGACCGATTCCGGGGAGCTCATCTTCTCCCGCGTTTCTTCCACAGCCTACAAGAAGCTGGCCAGCACCACGGTCCTCACAGGTACCGTGAGAGCCTATCCGGCCCTCGCCGGGGGGCGCCTCTACGCCCGCAGCACCAGTGAGCTTGCCTGCATCGACCTGGCCAAGACGCCGGCAGCCAGGCCGGGCCCGAAGTAAAACGAGGGAAGCTCTCAGGGCTTTAGCGGAAGCCTGCAGGCCTCGAGGACAACCCTCTGCACGGCCTCGTCATGCTCGATGCTGAAATCACTCTTCTTTTCGCCACGGATGATCCGGGCAAAATCCGCGGCATCGTCGATGTAGCGAACATAACGCGGAAGCCGCACCTCCTGGTAGCCACGCTTGAACTTGCCCCGCGGTTTAGAAAGGGCCAGGCGGACCGAGGGTGAATCGAGCGGCTGAACCTGGAGCGTGCCTTCGCTGCCGCAAACCACAAGGTGCCTGCGGGCAAACCCCTCGACCTCCTGGGCGCTCGACTTCACCGTCGCCAGGGCTGTGGGATATTCAAGCACCGCCAGCATATTGTCGACGAGGTTGTCTTCGATGGAGCTCGAATGGCGGTTAAAGGCCGTGACCTTCTGCGGAGCGCCAAGTATTCCAACCACCAGGTCGACAATATGGCAACCCAGCTCAAACATGATGCCGCCGGGATATTC
>CAJWZY010000030.1 GCA_913050545.1 uncultured bacterium
GGATGTACCGCGCCCCGCCTTCGGGAACGGGAATAGCAAGCACCTCGCTGTCAAATACAACGAAGCCACCCGGCTGGAGAATCGTTGGGACGGGAATTTCGTAAAGAAAATTACCCCGGCTCGAGAGCAGAACGCTGCCGCCAAGATCGAGCTCCTCGTCCTCGGGATTGAAGAGCTCGATGAAGCCGGGATCGTCACCCTCCCCCGCCTTGAGCTCGTTAATGATTCCACCCACATAGGGATTTGCCGCAGTGCCATCTTCCTCGGCCCCTAAATCCTCCACCATCGACAGGTCGGCACCGATGAAGAAATCCCTGCTGCCCCTGGTGGCGTTGACCCCCTGGACAGCCAGGACATTCGAGCCCTCCACAAGGAGGTCGGCGACACCGGGAAGCTCGATACTGACCGTTCGGTTGCGGCTCTCATCCCCGGTCGCATCGAAGGCGACAGGCTCACCGGGGTCTCCGACATTGTCCCTGCTCACCTCTGTGCCGTTGATATAGGCCACAAAGGCATCGTCGTATGAAACAGAGAGGCTGAGGGTGATCGCTCCCTGGGAAATCCCCGCCAGGGTCTCCTTTGTCAGGGTAAATGCGCTGCGAATGTAATAGGTGTTGAACTCGTTGCGCATGTTGGTGATCTGGGTCGAGAAATTGAAACCCGGCCGCTGTCCGTAACCGAAAGCGCCCTGGGCTGTATCCCAGTCTTCGTCATCGAACCCGGTGGAGGTCCAGGCATCGATCGGATCCGATGGGCTCTCCCGGCCGGAAAAGGTTCTCCAGATCCCCTGGGATGACACGACGGACCTTGCACCTCCCTGCGTCAGGCGCGAAGGAAGAACCCTGCGGGAGTTCACCGCTCCTGGAGTCCCTCCGAGAAATCTGCTGGGCTTCCAGTTCCGTGGAAGATCATTGGCATTATCGACGCCGGTAAACTCAAGCGACGGCCCGCGTCCATCCGGACGGCCTGACCACGGGATCTCATCTCCATAATGTACCCGACTGATCATCAGGCCCTGCGAATTGACAAGCTCGAGGATCTCTCCGCCGTTGTCCAGCTGGCCGAGGTAGGGCCCCAGGACCCGCTGCAAGCCATAGCGTTCGGCGGCAGCTGCGGGGTCCGGACTGAGTACAAGATACTCACCAGGATCGATGAGGGTCCGCGCGGGAAAAACAAAATCGACACCGCGGGCAAACTCCCATTCACCGAGGTCAAGAGTTGTGCCGCCGCGATTGAAGAGCTCGATAAACTCCAGGCTGTCCTCGCCGCCGTTATCGAAAACGTTGTAGTTCAACTCTGTGATGATGACGTCGAAATCATCAGCGCGAAGAGCTGAGAATGAGGGCAGCATCACTGCAAGAAAGCAGGTAACTGCTGTCCGGGAAACAATATAACTATAGATATCTTGCAATGCTTTCATCTCTCTGACTTCCCCCATATGCCCCCGAAAAAGTAGTCGCTCTAATACGATTTTTTTAGCCAGCCCGTTCCTCTATTTTAGACCCGACATAGTCCCGGAATCTACTGCGGGTCCTCTAAAACTGCCGACACGGATTTATCCTCCAGAAGCAGGCTTAGCCACCTTTAAGGACACCTGGTCCTTGCAGGCCCTCAGCCGTGTTCTTCGGGGAAAAGATCGATATTTTCGACTTCTTCGCCTCGTGCGAGAGCTTCTTTGCGTTCCGTGTACTTTTTCAGCCAGGTTTCCCAGGACTTGCCGGAGGCGACATCCTTGCCGCTGAAGCGGAACCCACCTATCTGGGCATTGGGAATTCTGCGCCTCGGGTCCCCGGAAGCCGGAAAAACCTCGATCCAACTTCCGGAGCTGCCCTCATCCCCGATCGACCGGTTGGCAAGGTATCCCGCCAGCTCCTGTCCATCTTTTAAAAGAACCGTCACATCTCCACGGTAATCGAAGGCCGCCTCGATGACCTCCTCAAGACTGCCGGGCTCTCCCTCCACCCAGGAAAAACCCTGGCCGTATTCTCCCGGAGAATCTCCAGGGGCTGCAGCGCCGCTTGCCTCGTCTCCAGGGAGGTCACTCAGCATGGCCAGGCGCCCTCATACCTTTGTCTCTGTACGCACCGAGCCGCAGTCGGCAACCTGCGAGCTCTCAATAACCGGCAATTCCACGATGTCGCCAGCCTCCCCGGAAGGAGCACCCTCTTCAGCTGCCTTCACCCGGCTCCAGCGGTAACCGAAGAGAACCGCGCGCACCGTCCCCAGGAAGCCCCGCAGGCTGCCGAAGGTGTGGTCTACCGCGGTGGCTTCGTAGCCGGAATGCACCATGCAGTCACGACATTTTTCATTTCGCTCATGGCCGTACTGCTCCCAATCCGTGGTTTCCATCAGCTCAGCAAAGGTTTCCGCATAACCTTCCTGGAGCAGGTAGCAGGGCTTCTGCCAGCCGAAGAGATTGTAGGTCGGATTTCCCCAGGGAGTGCAGTGATAGTCCCGTCCCTTGTTTCCCATCAGGAACTCGAGAAAAAGGGGCGACTGGTTAAAGCGCCAGGCCTTCTTCGGCGCGGCGAGAATCCGCCGGAAGAGGCTGTGAGTCCTGTCACGATGGAGGAAGCTCTCCTGGTCAGGGGCCTTGGAATAGCTGTAACCCGGCGACACCATCATCCCCTCGACACCCAGGGCAGCCATCTCGTCAAAGAACCCACGAACCCTTCCGGGTTCAGCGCCCTCGAAGAGGGTGGTATTCGTCGTTACCCTGAAGCCCCTTGAGAGCGCCAGCTTGATAGCCTCGATGGCATCCTTGTAGACACCTTCGCGGCAGACAGCAAAATCGTGGTCCTCCTCCAGGCCATCCATATGAACACTGAAGGTGAGATACTTGGTCGGCTTGAACAGATCGATCTTCTCTTTGAGCAGGATCGCGTTGGTACACAGGTAGATGTATTTCTTGCGGGCGACCAGGCCCTCGACAACCTCCTGGATCTTCGAATACATCAGGGGCTCACCACCGGGAATGCTCACGATCGGCGCACCGCATTCATCGACAGCATTGAAGCATTGCTCAGCTGTCAGCTCCTGCTTGAGAATGTGCGCAGGGTACTGGATCTTGCCGCAACCGGCGCAGGCGAGATTGCAGCGGAAAAGCGGCTCAAGCATCAGCACGAGCGGGTACTTTTTATTACGTGTCAGCTTGTTCTTCAGAACGTGGGAAGCAACCGCCCACATCTGGGAAATGGGTACGCCGATGGTTCTCTAGCTCCAGTAGTCTGTGGTCCCCGGAAAAACAGGGAAAACCGAGTATGCCATCCGCCCATTTTGCGGTCAAGAGGCGTCGAATCCAGCTGAGCCTGGTGGCCTTAGAACCGGGCGTCAGGGAAGCTCCGGAGGCTCCACGCCTTCATGCAGGAACTTGCGACCGCCGGGATCATAATCTGCCGCCACATGGCCGGCCCCATAGAGCCTGTACTTGTAGATCACCAGGCCCTCGAGGCCAACCGGGCCACGGGCGTGGGTCTTGTTGGTGCTGATACCCACCTCCGCCCCCAGGCCGAAGCGAAAACCATCGGCAAAACGGGTGGATGCATTGTGGAAGACCCCTGCAGAATCAACCCGGGAAAGAAAATATTCTGCCGCATCGGCATCCTCGGTCACGATCGCATCGGTGTGATGGGACCCGTGTGAATTAATATGCTCAACCGCCTCCTGGAGCGAAGAAACTGTCTTCACCGCCAGCACCTTGTCGAGAAACTCGGTGTCGTAATCTTCTGCGGTAGCACTCGAGGCCTGAAGCCGGGTCGAGGCCTCCTCATCGGCCCGGAGCTCAACCCCGGCCTCCACCAGGGCTGCGCCCACGGCAGGAAGCAGGTCGTCGAGCCGGTCCCGGTGAACAAGCAATGTTTCACACGCATTGCAGGCAGCCGGGTAATGCGTTTTTGCATCGACACTCACCGCCACTGCCTTCTCCAGGTCCGCATCCCGGTCGAGGTAGACCGAGCAGATTCCATCCGCATGCCCGAGAACAGGAATCCGGGTCGCCTCCTGGATGGACTGCACGAGCTCATTGGATCCCCTTGGAATAATCAGGTCGATCCAGCGGTCGAGGTCAAGCATCTCCCGCACCTCTTCACGGGTGGAAACAAGCTGGACCGCATCAGGGGAGACCCCATCGACCTCACTAAGAGCCTCTTGAATAGCCTGCACAAGTGCTTCGTTGGTACGCGAGGCCTCCCGTCCGCCCTTGAGGATCACGGCGTTGGAAGACTTCAATGCAAGAGAGGCGATCTGCACAGCCGCCTCGGGACGGGCCTCGAAGATGACGCCGATGACTCCGAGGGGGCAGCTGACCCGGTAGAGCTCAAGCCCATCGTCCAGGCGGGTGGCAAGGGTCACCCTTCCGACAGGGTCCGGCAGACGGGCCACGTCACCCACTCCTGCCAGCATCGCCTCGAACTTGCTGCCCTCGAGGTCGAGTCTTTTGAACAGGGCGGCACTCAGGCTCCCTGAGGCAACCTCCGCCTCACAGTCAGCCTTGTCAGCCCGGTTCGCCTCGAGAATCTCTTCCCGCCGCTCCTGGAGCTTCCGCCCCACCGCCTCGAGCGCCGCGTTCTTCGGCTCCGCAGAAAGTGCAGCTAATTGCAGAGCCGCAGCCCGCGCTCTCCTGGCGACAGCCTCAACCGTTGAATTGCCGTTTGCTTCTGTGCTCATGTTCTCACTGGATGATCTGCTAAGCTGCGACTCAGGATAAACGATTCCGGGAATGTCTCAAAGATACTAAGGCTGGCAACGAGCAGCATTGATGAGCAGATTGGTTTTCGATACTATGCTGCGCTTGTCTCTCTTGATAGTTAACGCCCTGTGCGGGCATTATTCATTGAACAGGAAAGGTGCAGAATAATGAGCGAAAGAGAAGGAGCCGTAACATTCCAGGGTGGCCCCCTGACCCTCGTAGGACCCGAGCTGCAGGTTGGCGACCAGGCTCCTGACTTCAATGTCATCGATGGCGGCCTTGGAGCTGTCACGCTGGCATCCTCTGCCGGCAAGGTAAGGCTGATCTCAGCAGTACCCTCACTCGACACCCCCGTCTGCTCCGACCAGACCAAGCGTTTTGCAGAGGCCCTCGGCGGACTTCCCGAAAACGTAGAGGTGCTCACCATCAGCGCCGACCTGCCCTTCGCGCAGGGACGCTGGTGCGGAGCCGAGGGCGTCGAGATGACGACGCTGTCAGACCACCGCGAGCTCTCCTTCGCCAGTGCCTACGGAGTTCTCATCAAGGAGCTCAAGCTCCTCACCCGGGCCATCTTCGTCATCGATGCCGAAGACAAGATCACCTACGTTGAGATCGTCCCCGAGGTCACCGACCACCCCGACTACGATGCGGCCCTCGCCGCCGCAGGCGGTGTAACAGCAGGTGAAGATGAAGCAGGTGGTGGCGACGACGATGCTGGCGGCGACGATGCCGGTGAAGCAGAAGCCCCCGCCGCACCTGCGGAGGATGGCGGAGGAGATGAGAGTAACGGCTGATTTCTCCAGCTGGCAGATATGAATCGCAGGATACAAGGGACCTCCATCGAGATCGCAGATGCGCCTGCGCGGGCACCTGTCCGCCACGCTCTCTTTGACCTCGATGGAACCCTCTCCCTGCTCAGGGATGGCTGGCAGGACCAGATGGTCCCCCTGATGGTCGGACTGCTGGAAGATTGCGGAGGAGCTGAAACGACAGCTGAGCTCGAGAAGCTGGTGACGGGGTTTGTCGACCAGCTCACCGGCAAGCAGACCATCTACCAGATGATCCGGCTGTGTGAAGAGCTCGAGAAGCGCGGTGGCTCACCGCGGGAACCACTTGAGTACAAAGAGCTCTACAACAGCCGCCTTGACGCCGCCATCTCCGGCCGGCTCGAGGGAATCGGATCTGGCCGCCTCGCGCGTGAAGATTTCCTGGTTCCCGGCAGCCTTGAATTTCTCGAAGAGCTCACCAGCCGCGGCGTGAACTGCCACCTGGCCAGCGGCACGGATGAGGACCTCGTCAGGAGGGACGCCGCCCTCCTGGGATTCGATCATTTTTTTGAGGGCCGGATATCTGGAGCCCTGCGGCAATACGAAAACTTTTCCAAGCAGATGGTCATCGAACGGATCATCTCAGAACACCAGCTCAAGGGACCGGAGCTTATCGTGGTCGGGGATGGATACGTCGAGATCCGGGATGGCCGCAGGGCCGGAGCCGTCACCTTCGGCGTCCACACCCGGGAGAACAACCGCTACCACATGAACAGCGGAAAGCGCGGGCGGCTCCTCGAGGCCGGGGCGCATTTCCTGGCCCCCGGTCTCGAAGAAGGAGTGGCTCTACTCGATTTTCTCGGGGACGGACAAGGCGGGGCTCAGGCCTCGACCTCATCACGATAACGCAGGAACCGCTTCTTCATCCGGTACTCGCGGCTCTCATCGACCCCTGCCGCGCCATCCCTGACGAGGCGTGAGTTGATGCAGGTCCTGTTGCGCAGGTAGAGATAAACTCCACCCTCCTCATCCGTGCGCGGATCGCTCTTGAAATAGACCTGCTTCCCGCTGACCAGCTCACGCAGGCGATCGATACCGCCACCCTGATCGCTCTCGAGCAGCCCGAGAAGCCGAAGACGGGTGCCGCCTTCGAGCTCAACCGTCCGGACATCCAGGACCTCACTCACCCGGTGATATTCTTCGCGATGCCGGCTGTCACCTTTTCGAATCACCGAGCCATACCCCGCGGCCCGGCCCCCGGAAGCTGCCGCAACAGCACCCCCTCCTCCACCCTGGAGGTCTACCTGTTCGCGGACCACCTCCAGGGCTTCCTCCCCGCGGAAGAACTCCCGCTGATCACCGAAACCGGTCTTCTCGCGAATCGTTCCGAGAAAATCCGGGTTCACCTCGTAGCCGGTACAGGACCTGCCCAGCTCGCGGGCTACGCTCATCGTGGTCCCGCTGCCAAGGAAGGGATCGAGCACCGTCTCTCCTTCGAAGGTGAACATCCGGATCAACCTCCTGGGAAGCTCATCCGGAAATACCGCGATATGGTCCTCCTGCCGGGCTCCCGGGAAGGTCCAGTGGCCGTAGAAATACTCGTTCCACTCCTCGGTGCTGAGGCGGGAGTTTTCCTTCTGCTCTGGCGAAGGCCTCGGCGCCTTGCCCTGCTTCTTGAACAACAGGATGTGTTCATAATCCAGCTTGACGATGCCATTTCGCGGATGGGGAAAAGAACCCATAACCACCCCGCCGCCGGAGGTGTTCATCGTCGTCACCTTCTGCCAGATAATCGAGCCCATAAAATCGAGCCCCAGGCCAACGCAACCGCGAATAATATCGGCGTGAATCGCCGCAATCCGGTAGCGGCCGTAGGTGCTGGCGCGGAGAAACTGGTCGCCGATGTTCACCGCCAGGCGGCAGCCCGGGTGGAGCACACGCTCACATTCTCCCCAGACCCGATCCAGCTCGGCAATATACTCATCGTATTCCTGGTGAAAACCAATCTGGCTGTCGGCCTCATAATCCTTCAGCTGCCAGTAGGGCGGAGAGGTAGCCACCAGGTGAACGGAGCTGTCCTCGACGGCTGCCATGTTCCGCGAGTCACCCAGCACCACCCTGTAGCCCAGCCCGCTGCTTTCTTCGTTCTTCCGCCTGACCATTTTCTCAGTTCTTCCCCGGCTTCTGTGCCTCGACCCAGAGCCCGAGAATCTCCTCGAGCTCCTCTCCATTTTCAACCGTGTTAAAGCGCCGCCTGAATTCCGCGGCACCATAGAAACCGGTAGCGTACCACGATCCGAATTTCCTCATTCTCAGAATTGCCGCGCGCTCAGATTCTCCATAATGAGCCAGCAGGAGGTGAAAATGTTCGCGGACCATGGCGACCGTCTCCTCCACGCCTGGTTTCGCAGGAGGCGGCTCGCCGTCAAACAGGGCCTTGAGCTCGCGAAAGAGCCAAGGGTTTCCCAGGCAACCCCGACCGATCACGATACCGGGAACCCCGGCCCGGTGCATTCGCTCCAGGCCATCTTCGGCTTCAAAAATATCCCCATTCCCGAGCACCGGGATCTCCAGCTCGTCATTGAGCTCGGCGATCAACTCCCAGTTGGCCTTGCCGGAATACATCTGCCTGACCGTGCGCCCGTGAACGGTTATCCAGGAGCAGCCCTCCTCCTGGGCGATCCGCCCGGCATCGAGGTAGGTCAGGGTGTCATCATCGATACCAAGGCGAACCTTGATGGTTACCGGCAGCGGGTCAACGGCCTTGACCACGGCCCGCACCACTGCCCGGCAATTTACCGGATCGGTCGGCACCGCGGCCCCCATTCCCTTGTTGACGAGCTTTTTGACCGGGCAACCGAAGTTGATGTCTATATGGTCAACATCGAGCTCGTCCTTGAGTCGCCGGGCTGACTCTCCCATGGCAACCGGGTCACCACCGAATATCTGGATGGAGCGGGGGCGCTCGGACTCGGCGAAATGAACCAGCTTCCAGGTTCCGCGGTGGCCCTCGAGAATCCCGCGTGAGCTGACCATCTCACTGACGCAGAGTCCCGCGCCGAGGCGCGAACAGATCTTGCGGTAGGGATAATTGGTCACTCCCGCCATGGGAGCGAGCACCACCGGGGGCCAGATCTTCAACTTTGGTCCCAGCTGGAGTGGTTCATGGCCTTTGGCTGTCTGCATCATCGCTTCACGGGGTCCGCTCATTGAGGAGTACGACGAGAGTTTGATTCCACGGGCAAATACTTTCAAGTGTAGAGTGCGCCCGGCGGCGCTATCATACTGCCATGTTGCACGAGCGCGCACGACAACTGGCAGGTGAATCGGCATTCGATGTCCTGCGCCGGGCGCAAGAGCTCGAAGGCACCGGGGTCGATGTCATCCACCTTGAAATCGGCCAACCGGACTTCCCGACCCCTCCCCACATCAAGGAGGCAGCAGTTCGTGCCCTCGAAGACGGGCATACCGGCTATGGTCCTTCCCAGGGGCTTCCCGCCTTGCGCGAGGCCATAGCAGAAAAGGCGGGCTCCCTGCGAGGGCTCCACTTCAGTCCGGAGCAGGTGGTCGTGGCCCCGGGAGCAAAGGCTCTCCTGTTTTACACGATCAATGCCCTGGCAGGTCCCGGAGACGAGGTCATCTGCCCCGACCCTGGTTTTCCGGCCTACCAGTCAGTCATCGGGCACTCAGGGGCGACGGCAGTCCCCCTGCCGCTTAGAGAAGCATCAGGATTCCGCTTCGATGCCGATGAGTTCCGCTCGCTTGTTTCGAGTAAGACCCGCCTGGTCATTCTGAACTCACCGCAGAATCCTACCGGCGGCGTACTGGAGCGTGAGGATCTCGAGGTGATAGCCAGGGAGGCCGCCGAAAAGGACTTCCTGGTCCTCAGCGACGAGATCTATCTCCACTTCTGCTACGATTCTCCCTTCGAGACCATCGCTTCACTGAAAGAGGCAGAGGAAAGGGTCATCATTGTCGATGGGTTCTCAAAGGCCTATTCCATGACCGGCTGGAGAATGGGTTATGCCATCCTTCCCCCGGGGCTCGTCGAGACCTTCGATCTCTACAATGTCAACATTGCCTCCTGCGCCTGCACCTTCAGCCAGCACGCAGCCATCGAGGCACTTCGCGGGCCACAGGACTCCGTCAGCAACATGGTCAGCGAATTCCGCACGCGCAGGGACTACCTGGTGGATGCACTCAACGCGGTTGACGGAATCAGCTGCACCATCCCGCGTGGGGCCTTTTACGCCTTTGCCAACATCTCAGAAACCGGCATGTCCTCGGCAGAGGCCGCCTCGAAATTACTCGACGAAGCCGGGGTCGCAGTGCTCTCCGGGGCATCTTTCGGCCCCTGTGGCGAAGGATATATTCGCCTCTCCTATGCGACCTCGATGGCCAGGCTCGAAGCCGCGGTGGAGCGGATAGCTGCCTTCCTCGCCAAACGCTGAAGAAATAAATTCCGCAATGGACCGTATGCATACACAAGATTCTTTTCGACAGTCGGGCCTGCGAATCTGCCGGCTCTTTGGTATCGACATCTGGATTCACTGGGTGCTCCTGCTGATCGTCGGACTGAAGCTGATCGATATCCTGCTGAAAACAGAAAGCCCGTACGGGGAGCCGCTGATAGCCTTTGCCTCCTTCTCACTCGCCCTGCTCCTGACCATCCTGCTGCATGAATTCGGGCACGCCTACGCAGCCCACCGGCAGGGTGGTAGCGCGGAGAGGATCATTCTCTGGCCCCTTGGCGGCCTGGCGGTATGCGAGTCCCCACAGACTCCTCGCGCCAGGTTCTGGGTGTCGGCGGGTGGCCCACTGGTGAACCTGGGCCTGGGCCTGCTCGTGACCGTGCTCTGCCTGCTGCTGGGTCTCGATTTCCTGCCTTTTTCAGGGCAACAGGTCTTCTGGCAGCGCCTGCTGCAATACCTGTTCCTGTGGAACTTTGTCCTCCTGATCGTAAACCTGTTGCCCTGCTATCCCCTCGATGGTGGCCAGCTCCTGCACAGCTTTCTCTGGAGCAGGATGGGAACCCATCACGGCGCCCTGCTGGCAACCCTGAAGATCTCTAAATTTACCGCCATACTCGCCCTGCTGTTCGGCGGCTCGACAATTGTCTTTGGCCTGCAGGATGAGACCTGGAGATTCAATTATCCCTTCATCGACGAGCTGGGATTTGTGAGCCTCTTCTGTGGCCTGATGTACTTCATGACTGCAAGGCAGGTTCGAGAGGAGTTGGCCTACGGTGGCGATGACAGTGACTCCAGCGGCTACGACTTCTCAGGTGGCTATACCAGCCTGGAGGGCCAGTCCAGTGGGGAGAAGGGGCCCGGCTTCCTGGAACGCCGAAAGCTGAAGAGGCAGCAGAAGCGGGAGGAGAAGAAAGAAGAAGAACACCGGCAGATGCAGAAACGGCTGGATGAGCTGCTGGGAAAAATCCACGAACAGGGAATGGACAGCCTGAGCGAACAGGAGCGCAAGTTCCTGGAGACCACCTCGGAAAAACTCCGCAAGACCAGCTGAGCGGAGGCACCCACTGGCCGGCGGGACAGGCTCTCGACCCGCCCACCCCATCCTGCTATGATTTCCGCCCCGGGCCGGCCGGGGTGAAAAGAACGCGCCAGGGAGGAGCTCTATGCGACAGCTGCCGGATGACTGCAAGGCGGGACAGATACTTGGGCAGATTAGACGAGACATTCCTGTCATTGGCCTCGCACCTGCCTATGATCTCAGCGAGCCCTGGCCGGATCGAATTTCCCGGCTCGATGACTCGGAGCTGCTGGGCGCCAAGGCCGTTGAACCCGCAATGGCTTCCTGTATTCGAAGCGGGCTGCTGCTGAGAGGTGATTTCCAGGAGGAGTCCCACAACATCAGCCAGTCCATCAGCTCCCCGGAGGGAAGCTACTGGCACGCCATCATGCATCGACTCGAGCCTGACTATTCGAACTCAAAATACTGGTTCAACAGGGTGGGACCCCATCCGCTCTTCGAACAGCTGGCCACCCTGGCACCCCCGGTGGCAAACGAGGAGGTGCTCGGGGAGATCTGTTCGCCGTCCTGGGACCCCTTCAGGTTCACCGATGCCTGCGAATCGGCTGTATGCGGCCGGCTGGGAGAATACCGGCAGGACCTCGAGCAGCTGCAGGAGCTGGAATTCGACCTGCTCTTTGCCTATTGCTACAGCCGGGCTGTCGGCCACGAATCCTCAATCGGTTAAGAACACTCCTCAGCCGCGCGGGCCGGCCGCGAGGATTTCCTCGGTAGCGCCTTCAGCGTACTTCTCGAAGTTCTCCCGGAACAGCTCAGCCAGCTTAACAGCTCCCTCGGCATAGGCCGCCTTGTCCTCCCAGGTATTGGAAGGAATCAGGATCTCCGACGGCACGTCGGGGCATTCCGTGGGTACCGCGAACCCGAAGGTCTCGTCTTCCTGGCAGGCAACATCATTGAGGGCTCCACTGTGGATGGCATCAATGATCGCCCTGGTATAGGGAAGATTGATCCTGGATCCGACACCATGAGGCCCGCCGGTCCAGCCCGTGTTGACAAGCCAGACATTCGAGCCGAAGTCGCGAATTTTCTCCGCAAGCATCTCCGCATACTTCGTCGGATGCCAGACCAGGAAGGCCGCTCCGAAGCAGGCCGAGAAGGTCGCCTCGGGTTCCGTCACACCCATCTCTGTACCGGCCACCTTGGCAGTATAGCCGCTGATGAAATGATACATCGCCTGCGCGGGGGTCAGCTTGCTGACCGGGGGCAGGATTCCGAATGCATCGCAGGTCAACAGCACCACGTTGCTTGGATGGGAGCCAACGCAGGGCACCTTGGCGTTCGGGATAAACTCGATCGGATAGGAGCAGCGGGTGTTCTGGGTCAGCGAGGTGTCGGTATAGTCAACCTCCCGGGTACGCTCATCGAAAACAACGTTCTCGAGAATGGACCCGAAACGGATCGACTGGTAGATCTCAGGCTCGCTCTCCGGCGTGAGGTCAATGCACTTGGCATAACAGCCGCCCTCGATATTGAAGACTCCGTTGTCTGTCCAGCAATGTTCATCGTCGCCGATCAGTGGCCGATTGGCATCGGCTGATAGCGTTGTTTTTCCAGTCCCTGAGAGACCAAAGAACAATGCTACGGTGCCGTCTTCACCTTCATTGGCACTGCAATGCATGGAGAAGATGTTCTGCCGCGGCATCAAGTAGTGCATGATCGTGAAGACCCCCTTTTTCATTTCACCGGCGTATTGGCTTCCAAGAATGACAAGCTCTTTGGCTTCCAAGTTGAGTGTGATACTGGCGTCAGATTCGACGCCTTCAACAGCAGTGTCTGCTTTGCATTGGCCGCTGTTGAGAATGACGTAGTCAGGTTCGCCAAAGTCAGCAAGTTGCTCGGCAGTAGGTCGGATCAGCATGTTGTGCATAAACAGTGCGTGGTAGGGTCGCGCACAAATAATACGGATTTTCAATTGATGTTCAGGGTCCCAGCCGGCATAGCCATCAACGATGTAG
>CAJWZY010000031.1 GCA_913050545.1 uncultured bacterium
ATCGAAGAGGCTGTCGAGAAGGGCGAGAAACTCCTGGCAGAGGATAATTGATCAGATGGCGCTTGAGTGTACCGTTACCACCCCCGAAGAGCTGGTTTTTGAAGGAGCCGTTGACTCGGTGACCGTCCCCGCCGCTGATGGCGAGATGGGTTTCCTTCCCAGGCACGCGCCGCTTGTCGGCAGCCTCGGCTTCGGTGAATTGCGGGTCGCTTCCCAGGACGGTGGCCAGCAGGCCTTCTTCGTCAACGGGGGCTTCGTCCAGGTGGTGGATGACCGTGTTACGGTTCTTGCGGTGGAGGCCCAGGCGGTCGACGAGCTCGACGCTGAGTCGGCCAGGGCGGATCTTTCCGAGCTCGAGAGCTCGCCTCCGGAGCCGGGAGCAGGTGTTGAGCAACTCGATGAATATTCCCGATCACTCTCTGTTGCCCGCGCCCGGCTGAAGATTTCTGAGCGTGGCTGAGGTTCTGCCTGTCGGCCCGCGTCACCCGCTGTTGCGGTGGGATGAGAATGAGATTCTCTGAAATTTATTCCAGCCCCGACTCCCCCGTTATCTCTTTCGAGGTTTTTCCTCCGAAGACGAGCCGTGGGATGGACAGCCTGCGGAAGGTGCTGCCGCGCCTGGTGGCGCTCGAGCCGGCCTTCATGACGGTGACCTACGGGGCGATGGGAACCACGAGGATCCGCACGGTTGAGATCGCCTCGATGATTCACAATGAGTTCGGGCTCGAATGCGCCTGCCACCTGACCTGTGTCGGGGCATCCGGTGACCAGGTCGATGGACAGCTCCAACATATCCACGGGTACGGCATCGAGAATATTGTCGCCCTGCGGGGTGATCCGCCCAGGGGACAGGAGAGCTTCCAGGCGGTGGAGGGAGGTTTCTCCTATGCCAACGAGCTGGTTGCGCATATCCGCTCCAATGGGCGCTTTGATATCGCGGTGGGGGGATACCCCGAGAAGCATATCGAGGCCCCGGATTTTGAAACCGACCTGGTGAACCTTCACCGCAAGGTAGACAGCGGAGCCGATGTGGTCATCACGCAGCTGTTTTATGACAACGAGCATTTCTTCCGTTTTCGAGAGGCTGCCATAGAAAAGGGGATTTCCTGTCCCATCGTTCCCGGGCTGCTGCCGATCCAGTCGCTGGCCCAGGTGGAGAAGATTGCCGGACTTTGCGGCGCGGAGGTTCCCTCCACCCTCCAGGCTTCTCTCCGGGAGGCAGGAGATGACCCGGATGCAGTGGCGGCTGCAGGGATCGACTGGTGTATCGAGCAGAGTGCCGGGCTGCTTACCGCGGGTGTCCCGGGGATCCACTACTATGTGCTCAACAAGGCCCCGATCATGGAGGGGGTGATCACCGGCCTGCGTGGACGAAATCTCCTGCTATAAGAAGGACCCATGCGACGCTCGCCGGTGATCGTGAACCGGAGGGTTGGCTTCGGGGGGGTTCACTTCAGGGCGCCGATGGGTCCGGCCAGGAAAGGCAGATAGGGTTGGCAGTTGAGTAAAATATCCGGGCGACCGGAGCCGCCCGGCATAGAGAAACGGTATTACGTGTTCCCGGTTTAGAGCCGTTAGAAGATTCAGATTCAACCCCGGCCGACAAGGCCGGATCATCCGAAACTGAAGATCCTTCTCCTAACTCCCGTAACGAGACTCTTCAGGGGAGCAGCTTTCTATAAAAGCAACTGCTGTACCGTTGGCGGAAAAAAAGTTCGTATGCCTAACTGTAATTTCTACAGAACCTTATGAGACCGCTTCGTTTTTCTCCTGTTGCCCTGTATGTAAAGGCGTCTTGGCAGCGTGTCGTCATCGCCCGCCCCCGGATCGCCGCCGGGCGGTGCCATGAAGAACACAGACATCTACAGGGACGCTGCATATAATCTTCTTTCTGAACCCGGGGCGCCGGGTGGTTGGCGCATTCCCTCACAGCTGGTAGTTCATCGCAGATGAAACAGGTTGAACTCGACATTCCTTCCCAGGCCGCCCTTTTTCTCAGGGAAGCGATTTCCCAGGTTAAGGGGAACGAGGTCTATTTCCTGGGAAAGGTCAGCTGGGACGAGGAGCAGACGGTAGCGACCCTCGGCGAGGTGGAGGTTTTCGCTCGCGGCAACAGTGTCGCAGCCCCCGCTATTATCGCCGGGGCCGAGGACTGGGACCTGGCGATTCACAATCATCCGGGGGGAGACCTGCAACCCAGCGATGCGGACCTCGCTGTTGCTGCCGAGCTGGGTAACCGCGGGGTCGGCTTCGCCATTATTGATAACGAGGCCAGCAGGAATTACCTCGTCGTCAAGCCCTTCATTCGCCAGGATTTCCAGCCGGTAGATCTCGAGGAGGTACGCGGGATTCTCGCCCCGGGAGGGCTTCTTGCCAGCGGGCTCGAGGGGTTTGAAAGCCGTCCCGGCCAGGTCGAGATGGCCCTGGAGGTTGCCCGGTCACTGAATGAGAACGGTGTCGTGGCGGCCGAGGCGGGAACGGGAATCGGCAAGAGCTTTGCCTACCTCGTACCCTGCATTCTCTGGGCGGTAAAAAACAGGCAGCGGGTCGTTGTGTCGACAGGAACGATCAACCTGCAGGAACAGCTGGTAGAGAAGGATCTGCCTTTTCTTGCCGGGCTCCTGCCGGTTGAATTTGAGTACTCGCTGATCAAGGGGCGCCACAACTATGCCTGTAAACGCAGGATCATGGAGGCGCCCGAGCAATTCGAGCTGCTCCCCGAGGAGGCCGAGGACCAGGAGCTGCTGCGGGACCTCATCGAGTGGTCGAAGTCCACCTCCGATGGGAGCCTTGCAGATCTTGCCTGGAAGCCCCCTGCCCGGGTCTGGGAGAAGGTCCGCTCTGAAACGGACAAGTCTCTCAAGGTTAACTGCGAGTTTTACCAGGAGTGCTTCTATTACCAGGCAAAGAGAAAGGCAACCAGGTCCCAGCTGGTCGTCGTCAATCACCACCTGTTTTTTGCAGACCTGGCGATCAGGCGGCAAACGGGTGATTACCAGTTCGACCTGATCCTTCCGGGGTATTCCAGGGCGATCTTCGATGAAGCCCATCACCTTGAAGATGTTGCCAGTGAGCACCTCGGCACCAGCTTCTCGAGAACGGGGATCGGCCAGCGTCTTGGCCGCATGCGATCGAAAAGGAAGGACCGTGGAGTCCTGGTCCTGCTGGCCAGGAAGCTGCGCCAGAACAACGACCCTGCCGCGGCGGAAGCCCTCGAGCGCGGTTATGCAGCACAGCTGCGCACGATCGCGGAATCAATCGATGACCAGTTCGGTGATCTCGAAGAGCTGCTGGCAACCCAGTGGCTGGCGATCGATCAACAGGCGGGATCCGATGCGGCCGGGGGAGGCCGCACCCTGCGTTACCAGCCTGATCCGGAAACCTGGGGCCTCTGGAATTCCATTCGGGATGCACTCCTGGGGATACGGGGTGATCTCGAAACCATCTGCAGGCTGAACGACAAGGCCTGCGAGACGGTAGAGGGTTCCGCCGTGAGTGAAGACGTAAAAAGAAGTGTCCTCCTGGAGCTGGGGGGCTTCGGGAATCGTATGGCTGATTACCTGGCTGGTTTTTCGCGCTTCAACGCCCTTGATGATGATACCCAGGTGCGCTGGCTCGAGTACCGGGCTGCGACAGGGGGGAAGGAAGGGGCAAAACTCGGTTTCTCGGTGGCGCCGATCACCGTTGCCCAGGACCTGAGAAATGCTCTCTTTGAGGCGCTTGAAACTGTGGTCCTGACCTCCGCTACGCTCTCGGTGGCGGGTAAGCCTGATTTCCTCGGCGAGCGGCTTGGTTTCCAGGAGCTTCCGCCGGAACGTTTCAACTTCAAACGCGCCGAGTCACCCTTTGATTTCAAGAGCCAGACCCTGATGGTGGTACCCACTGACCTTCCGGCTCCCAACCAGCCAGGTTACGAGGAGCGTTTACCGGCTATCCTCCTTGACCTGCTCCGGGCCAGCGGTGGGAAGGCTTTTGTGCTTTTTACCTCCTACGCACTGCTTGGCAGGATGCACAAGCGGCTTGAGAAGCCCCTTATTGAAATGGGCTGCAACCCCATGGCCCAGGGGCAGGCCCAGCGCTCGGACCTGCTGAAGAGATTTTCCCAGAGCGACAGTGGAGTGCTCTTCGGCACCGACAGCTTCTGGGAGGGGGTGGATGTGCGGGGGAGCGCGCTCGAGCACGTTATCATTACCCGCCTGCCCTTCAGGGTTCCCACCGAACCACTGCAGGAGGCCCGGCTCGAGGAGCTGTCGGCCAGGGGAATCAACGCCTTCAGCCATTACACGGTCCCCCAGGCTGTTCTGCGCTTCAAGCAGGGCTTCGGCCGCCTGGTCCGTTCGAAGACGGATCGGGGTGTCGTCTCGGTTCTTGACCAGAGGATCCTGACCAAGCGCTACGGAAAGGTGTTCCTGGAGACCTTGCCGGAGGTTGATTGTTTTGCCTCCTCTGGAAACGCCGTGGTGAAACGGGTGGAAGAGTTTTTCAGGGCCCCGGGGAAGGTGGCTGAACAATGAACGAGCCAGGTGGAGCCAGCGGTTACTTTGCCCGGATCATTCTCGCCGCGGGACAATCGAAGCGTATGGGGCAACCCAAGGCGCTTCTTCCCTTCGGCCGTCAGAATGTGATCGAACGTGTTGTTGAGGCGGGACGGTCCGTTGCCAGCCTGACGGTTATCGTCGTCAATCCTCTCCTGCGCGAGGTTCTCGACGGTGCCGGCGGGCTCGAAGGAGTTGAGCTGGTTGAGAATGCTGATCCGGCCAGTGAACAGATCGATTCCTTGAAGCTTGGAATCGAGAGGCTGGAAGCTCTCAGCTCCGGGCTTCCCGATGGTTTCTTTATCCACCCGGTCGATTATCCGCTGGTTGGAGAAGAGGACTACGAGGCACTGGCCCGTGAGCTGGGGCAGGCGGCCGGGTACGATGTCTTCCAGCCTGCCTGCCGGCAGCGGCATGGGCACCCGGTGCTCTGCCGCTACAGCCTCGCCCGCCGCTTTCTCGAGCTGCCTGCAGGTGGTACGGCCCGTGATGTCATCAGGAACGCCCGGGTGGGCTACGTTGCGGTATCCAATCCCGGGGTGGTGGAGGATATGGACACTCCTGCTGACTACTCCCGCCTGCTTGAGCTGGCGGGGGGAGAAGAGTCCTCCTGATCGTCTCCTGTTGACCCTGTCCGGTCCTCCTCATCCCGCAGCGAGCGCAGGCTGCCAAGCAATTCATCCAGGGGCGCTGCGTCCAGGGGGGAAGAACCCGTGTGGCAGTAACGCAGGAAGCCACAGCGGTCGATGATGAAGCTTGCCGGCCGGGCGACGTTGACCGCTCCCCAGGAAAATTTCTGGAAGACACAGAAGACCTGGCTTGCCTCGAAGGCAGGGTCTGCCAGCAGGCTGAAGGGGCAGGTCCCGGCATCCAGGTAGCTGCCTGCGGAGCCGGGATCCTCGCAGGAGACAATCAGCAGGTTGCCGCCGAGATCCTCGATGCGCTCTTTCGCCCCGGCCAGCTCAGTGATCCGTTCGCGGGCCGCCGGGTCCCAGGTTCCGCGGATAAATTCCAGCACTGCCGGTCCCTTGCGCAGGGAGGCATGCAGCGAGAGCTCAACACCGTGCGGGGTTGCCAGGGTGAAATCAGGAGCCGGGTCGCCGTGGAACAGCTTCTTCGCCATCGAGTTTTCCGGTTTGAGGGTGTTGGTCTTCCGCCAAGAATAGACTCATGGCTTTCCAAGCTCAATTGCATACCGGGCGGAAGCGGTTCAGATTATCCAGCTTGCACCTGTGCTGGCCTGGCAGTATTGGCCTGTTCGACGGGCCAGCTCTTCCTGTACCTTCCTGATGTACTTGAGCGGGGTCTCGAGGGGGGTCCAGCACAACACCATCGCTTTTGTGGTTTCGGTGCCGACCCGTGTGCGGCGGGAATCGTAGCTGGGGTTGCCGAAGGGGCCTTCCTGGTCTACAGCGACCGGCTTGCCCTCCAGGTTCAGGATCCTTTCATGGATGCCTCGGAAATGTTCTCCCGGGCACCCGATGCGAAGCTCTGCCGGGGCTGCAATCGATTCCAGGTCATAGAGCCCCAGGGGGCATTGCAGCTCCAGGCTGGCCAGGTTGATGCAGTCGACCAGGGTGTTGATCTTCGCCAGGGCATGGCCCTTGAGGACCCTGCGAAGAAGCCTCTCGGAGCTGGGACGTTCCCTCGTGGGATCAACCCCGGTCCGACGGTAGAGCCTCCTGGCCCGGTCGAGGGCTTCGATTTCAGCCGGCTTGCATCCTGAATACCGCTTGCGAAGCTCTCTGCAGCGTTCTTCTGTTTCTTTTTCCAGGGCCGCATCCCCGGGACCGTTTACCACCCCGTCCAGCAGGAGTACCCCGATCCGGGCCAGGCTCCGGAGTGAATCAGATATTTTTAGCTGTTCCGGCTGCATCGGCTTCATTTTACGCATTTGCGCCATCCTCCCCCCTAAAATCCCGGCGCATTCACCCCTTCTTTTTCCCGCAGTGGGGGTAAACACTCTTTGAGTGCTCGAACCCCGGATCAAAAAGGGTTAAAAAATGGGGCATGAGCAGAGCCGAAGACAGGGACACCACCTCCAGTGAAGAGGGACAAGGCAGGCCGCGTACCAGGAATGAAGCCCTGGTCCATCTTCTCGGAGATGATGACTCCGGTATCCGGATCAAGGCCTGGCGGCACCTGGAAAAGCTGGGAGCTGAGGCGATCGACAGCATCGAGTCTGCAGCAGGTGGAGCTGAAGATCCCGAGGTCCGCAAACACGCCGGACGTTTTTTGCGTGAGCACAAGCGCAGGGAGGTCTTCAAGGAGTGGCTGCAGTTCTGCCGGGAACCCGGGACCGACCTCGAGGAGGGGGCCTTGCTGGTTGCCCGCAGCGAATACCCTGACCTTGACCCGGCAGCCTGTACCGAGGCTCTCGATTGGTACGCCTCGAGCCTGGAGGGAGGCCTCAGCGGCGGCCAGCAGGGGGAGGTCGAGGCCCTGGTGGAGCTGCTGGCAGGAGAGCACGGGTTCAGGGGGAACGGGGAAGAATATTACGACGCCGATAACAGCTACCTGAACCGGGTACTTGAATCCCGGCAGGGGATACCGCTCAGTCTCTCGGTGGTCTATCTCCTGGTGGCGAGGCGTTGCGGGATCGCCTTGTCGGGGGTTGCCATGCCGCGCCATTTTCTCCTGAAGTTCCGGGCCCCCGGGCCTGGTGGAGGTGGGGGGATGTTCCTGGATCCGTTCAACGGGGGCCGGCTCCTGGATGTGAAGGAGTGCGTGGCAATCCTCGAATCGAGCGGCGAAAAGTTTCGAGAGGAATACCTCGAGGCGGCCGATGACAGGGTCATTCTCTCAAGGATGCTCGGCAACCTGCTGAATGTTTACCATTCCAGCAGTGACAGCCGCCGCATGAACAGGGTGGCGGCGATGTTGAAACTTCTCCAGGCTCCGGGGGGGTAAGGCCTTTGGCCGCCGGGGGAGGTGCCGGTCAGATCTCGAGCTCCTTGGGGAAGCTGGTGAGGTTCCGGTAGCCGTCTTCGGTTACCACCAGCAGGTCCTCGAGGCGTACGCCACCGACACCGGGGTAGTAGAGACCTGGCTCGATGGTGATGACATGCCCTGTTTTCAGCTCGTGGCCGATTCTTCCCAGGCGGGGATTCTCATGAATCTCCAGTCCGACACCGTGACCGGTGCCGTGGAAGAACCCGACCTTTTTACCATCCTGCTCCCCGGTTACGTTGCCGCGTTCCTCGAAGAGGGCGACGATGTCATGGTGGATCTGTTTTCCACAGGCGCCATTCCTGATGGATTCAATGGCCCCGCCCTGGGCATCGAAAACATCCTGGTAGAGCTTCTTGACTGCATCGGAGGCCTTGCCCCGGACCACTGTGCGGGTCATGTCACCCCAGTAGCGGGTAACCACTGAGCGGGGAAAGATATCGATGATGATGGTCTGGTTGGCGGGAATGGGGCCGAAACCGCGCTGGTGGGGATCGCAGCACTGGTCGGCGGCCGCGATGATGGTGGTCACCGCCTGGCAGTCTGCATCCAGCAGCAGCTTGTGGGCCTCCCTGCGCAGCCACTCGGAGGTCAGGACCTCACCCTCGTGGTAGAGCAGCTCGTCGCGAATCTCACTTGAGCGCAGGGTCTCGATGACAAACCCCATCGCTGCCTCAGCGGCCTTCTGGGTATTGGCAATATGCTCAATCTCTTCGGCGGTCTTGACCCAGCTCTCGGGGAAGATCGGGTCCTCGCGGCATTCAAGCTCGTAGCCGAGCTTCCGCAGCTGCCTGGACAGTCCGAAGGGCATGCTGGCGGGGACACACAGCTTCTCCGCGCCGCCTTGAGAGCGCAGGAAGAGATCGGCAATGGAGGTCAGCCGGGGGGTCTTTCCCGCCGCGCGGAGCTCTGCCTCCAGGGGAGCCGTCCCATGAATTTCGTCAACATCTGCCTCGTCCTGTGCGCGTCCGTATTCGAGATCGCTGACAAGGAGGATCTTGCGGCCGCCATGTTCGAGGTAGATCATCGGGTCGCCGACGAGGAAACCCGTGGCGTAGAAGAGGTCCGAGTCGTTTTCACTGTCGTTGATAATCAGGAGGGTGTCGTCTGATGGTGTTCTAAGGCGGGTCACTGGTCTTTCACTTATCAAGGGTGCAGTCTACGGTTTCGATGGTTTTACGAATGTTCTCCATGAACTGGTCGGCGACAGCGCCGTCGATCAGGCGATGGTCGAAGGTCAGTGTCAGGTAGGACATGTTACGTACGCCGATGGAGTCGGTTCCGGGAACGACCACCACCCTCTTCTGGACCGCCCCGAAGCAGAGGATGCCTGATTGGGGCTGGTTGATGATCGGCGTACCTATCAGGGTTCCAAAGCCCCCGGGATTGGTGATGGTGAAGGTGCCCCCCTGGACCTCTCCAGGTTTCAGGGTCTTGTTGCGGGCCCGGTCTGCCAGGTCGCTCACCCCGGCGGCGATCTCTGCGATGCTCAGCTTGTCGGCGTGATGCAGGACCGGTACAACGAGCCCGTTCTCAAGGGCGACGGCCAGCCCGATGTTGACCTCTCCCTTGTAGTGGATCTTGTCGTCGATGAGAGAGGCATTGAGGTCGGGATAAGCTATCAGCGCCCTGGCCACGGCCTGGGTCAGGAAGGGGAGGTAGGTCAGCTTGACTCCGCGCTCCTGCCACTCGGCCCGGTGTTTCTTGCGGAACACATCGACATCTGTGAAATCAACCTCGTGTACCGTCGAGACATGGGGAGAGGTGCTCTTGGAGTGCACCATGTGTTCGGCAATCTTGCGGCGCATGACTGACATGGGCTCAATCCGGTCGACTCCCGGGATGGAGACAGGTTCTTCACCACCTCCATCTGTCGGGGTCGAAGGGGATCCTTTGCGGCTCTCGATGTAGTTGAGTACATCTTTTCTGCTCAGCCGCCCTCGCTCACCGCTTCCCTGGATTTTAGCGGCATCGATTCCGTGTTCCCGTACCAGCTTTCGCACGGCGGGAGACAGCCAGGTTTTGTCCTCATTTTCGCCTGCCGCTCCAGCGGCCGGCGAGGCGGCTCCACCGGGTTCCGCCGTTTCGCCCGCGGGCGCGGAGGATGAGCTCTTCAGCGCGGCGGGGTTGGGTTTTTCTTCAGTCAGGACACACACCAGGGTGTCAACGGGAACGGTCTCTCCCACCTGCACCAGGACCTCGGCAATGTATCCACTGGCTGGCGATGGGATCTCGGTATCGACCTTGTCGGTTGATATCTCGAAAAGGGGTTCATCCCGCTCGATCTGGTCTCCTGCGGATACAAACCACTTGATAACGGTCCCCTCGGTGATGCTCTCACCCATCTGGGGCATCTTGATTTCCACCGGCATGGTGGGGCTCCTTTCTCTCTGAGAGCAGGAATAGTAAGGAATCGAGGCCGTTTTGTCACCTTTGCAAATGGGGCCTGGCTGATCTGTGGAGACCGAATACGGAATTCAGCAGTGTCCGGAAAGGAGGGTGGGACACCAGGGTGGTCCACAGCGGTCGTGGGGCAGGGTGGGGGGCCCGGAAGGAAAAAAATGGCGGGAGTGCATGGGAATCGAACCCACCTACCGTGTTGTTCGCACGATACCTAGGATTTGAAGTCCCGGAGGACCACCAGGTGCCTATTCACTCCCGCGCGTTCTTTAATTCTACCCCATCCAGGGCCTGCCTGCAGCGTGTTCCACCACCCATCTTCAGAGTTCCGTCAGTCAAAGAAGCCCATGTCCTTGGCGCAGGTATGCACCATCAGGGAGGATTGTCTCACCAGCTGGCGCGCCGCGGCATCGGCGGGCTTGAGATCGAGGATTTTCTGGGATGCTTTCTGTGCGCGTTCGAAATGGTCGCGCGCGAATCTCTTGTTGGTAAGGGCGTTGTCCATCCCCGGCAGGGAGCGGGAAAGATATTCCCGTCCTTTCCTGAAGTGCAGGACTCCGTAATCCATCAGTGCCTTCGGGTTCCCCGGCAGGGGAGTGTTGGTGGCCAGCTCCTTCACAGGCTTCGAAGCAGATGGTTTTTCCCGGGCCGGCCTGGTTCCCGCCGGTTTTTTCGCGGGAGTTTTTTTTGCCAGGGCTTCTTCGCGTCCCGTGGCTTTTTTCCAATAGCGGGTAAGGCGCTCCCGGTCATTTGGGAAATAGGTTTCCAGCAGCCAGGCGAAGTCCTTGCTGGCAAAGGCGCTGTCGAGAAATTTTGTCCCCTCCTTGCTCAGCTTGTTGGTCTTTGCGAAGAGCGCCAGTGAGAAGAGGTCGCTGAGATAGCCGTAGCTGGCGCTCTTTTCTAATGCGGTGACTCTCTCCTGGAGCTCTCGCTCCTTGTTGCTGAGCCAGTCCTCGCGGCTGATCATGGCCTCCTTCTCAATCCCCTCGAGGCGAAGCCGGGCCTCCTCACCGTATCCGGACTGGATCCAGACGTGTTCCTTGCTGCGGCGCAGGATCCTGACGGTTCGCTTCAGCAGCTCCCCGGCATTGTTACGGAAGTGGATCTCGGAGAGGTCGCTGGCGCCGACGAGCTGGCTGACGGGAGTCTGGTGGGTCAACGTATGCATCAGGGCGACCCGGTAGCGCTGGCGGCGGATCTGTTCCCGACGTTTCCTGGCCTCAGGCAATTGTTCGAGCTTCTGGTAGCACCTCCCGGCAAGCAGGTAGTCCATCGAAAGGAGGGCACGCGCAGCCAGATTTTCAAGCGAGGAGCCATCGGCGGGGAGTGCTGTGGCCGCAGGCGGGACAGGCCGGGTACCCGGCCTGCTTCCGGTGCGAACGAGCAGCTTGCCGGTGTCTTCACTCTGCAGGCGGCTCAGCACCAGCTTGACGTCTTCGGCCTGTTGTGCTGAGACCTTGCGGCTGAAGACGATCCGGCCCTTTTCCCAATACCATTTCGTACCCAGGGTCCTGGCGATCCTGTCGAGCAGGCGACCGATCGTACAGCCTTCAGCCTCGAAGCTCAGCCGGCTGTTACCGGCGATCCCCTGGAGCTCCAGGCGGAGGCCGAACCAGCGCAGGAAGCCGCCGAGCTTCTTCACCTCGAGCGAGGGGAAGTTGATCTCTACAGGCTCCTTCAAGGCGCTGTACATCTCTTCCTGGGCCGGGCTGAAGCCGACCTCCAGGTCCCAGATCTCGAACCAGTTCCTGGGATGACCCAGCGGGTTGCGCAGAAACCTGCCGACAAGGGTTACCTTGTGCCCGCTGGGCGCGGCCTCCAGTTTCTTCTGGATATCGAAGGGATAGTATTTCGGCAGGCCGCCGACCTTCAGCAGCCAGCCGTTAGTGGCGAGGTGCTCGAGGTCTGTTTTTGCCTCGGGAAGCCAGGTGAAGAAATGGACATTGTGGACGATGGAACCGATGACGGTGAGCAGGGTCTTGTTGCCGCCGTTGGGATCCACCTTGTGGCCGACGAGGATGCCCTCGACGGTGAGCCATTTCCTGGTGTTGGTGTCGGGAAAGGCTGAGAGAAGCTCGGGGCTGAGTACAGTGGCCGGCGGGGAGCGCAGGGTGGGAGCCTCGGAGAAATTGCTGACCTTATTGCGGGCGCGCAGCATGTCATAGCCCGTCAGCCAGGAGGTGAACTCGCAGGTGAAGGCGAGCAGGAAGTTGGCCTTTACCGGCAGCTTGTATTTCGCCGCCTCCCACTTCCGGTCAGCCCCCTTGATGGCGCTGGGGGAGTAAGGCAGGGGACCGAGCTTTCCATGCAGGTCCGCTGAGAGGGAGTACTTGGGCCGGATCGAGCGGAAATAATCGAGGGTCGCCGCCTCCTTTGTTTCCAGCACCAGTTTCTGTACCGTCTTGACCGCCTGGGCGAGGGAGCGGTCGAGCACATCCTTGTCGCGCACCTTGGTGAGGACCTTGGTGAGCGCCTTGCGCTCCTTCTCCGTGATCTTGTAATCCTCGGTGGTGTACTGCATGCCGACGCAGGAGTTGCAGAAGGTATAGCCAACGCCCGTACAGCGCCGGCAGGCCACCGTAACGGTTTTTGAGCGCACCCTGGCTCTCTGGGTTCCGCTTCCCCCGCAGCTGGTACAGCGCAGGAATCCGCCGTAGCGGGTGCAGCGTTTACAGGCGCGGATGCTCCTTTTCTTGGGCTGAAAGACATCCTTGAAGTGGGCGTCATCGATCCGGTCGGCGCAGAGCGCCAGTCGCTGGAGCACACGGGCGGCTGGAACAAAGTCGGCACTGGAGGCTCCCTCTGGAAGGAGCTTGAACGCCTCGGAGTATTTTTCGCGGGCTTCGGCCAGCGCTTTATCGATGTAGAGCTTGTCGCCCTCTCCGACCAGTTTGCGCTGCCTGGCGCTGGTCTCGGTCTGGGCTTGTTTCAGCAGGGCGGTGGCAGCCTTGTGGCTGTAGGTGGAGGTCAGCTTTCGAAGTCTCTTATAGGCGCTCGAATAGAGCTTCTTTTCG
>CAJWZY010000032.1 GCA_913050545.1 uncultured bacterium
GTTGATGCCTATTTCGCGAGACAGCGGTCCATCCCCGAGTCCGTGGCTTCGTAGACGAAGGAGTTTCTCGCCGTATTCAGGAACACCGGTTGTGATGATGCCCCCATCGCCGTAGGCGCCGAGGTTCTTGGTCGGGAAGAATGAGAAACACCCGATCTCGCCCATCGATCCGGCCCGGCGCCCATTGTATTCCGAGCCGATGGCCTGGGCTGCATCTTCGATCACGGCAAGGCCGTGTCGCTCTGCGATCTCCATGATCGGGTCCATGTCTGCGCAGCAGCCGTAGAGATGAACCGGGATGATCGCCCGTGTTCTGGGGGTTATCTTGCGTTCTATATCTTCCGGGTCACAGTTGAAGCTGCTCTCGAGTGAATCAACAAAAACCGGCCGGGCCCCCGTCCTCGATATGCAGCCGGCGGTGGCGAAGAAGGTGAAGCTGGGGCAGATGACCTCGTCACCTTCCCCGATGCCAAGAGCCATGAGCGCAACGAGGAGAGCGTCGGTTCCAGAAGAGACACCGATGGCGTGCTCCGCCTGGCAATACTCCGCGCATTCTTTTTCGAGGGCCTCGACTTCGGGGCCGAGGATGAAATAGCCGCTTTTGAGGACCCGGGTGAAGGCCTCCTGTAGCTCTGCTTCAAGCCCGGCTTCGAGCCTTTTTAAATCCAGCAGCGGGACTTCTCTCACCTTGACCTCGTTGTTCATTGTGCCCACGCTGAATCATCCTGTTGAACGTGCTGTGGGGAAGCGGGGAGCGATATTTTATAAGAGAGATCATCCGGTTCTCGTCCCCTTCGGGCAAGCCCCATTCACAGGAAGATTATTTGCCATGGGGTGGTTTTGTAGCCGGTAATCTTCCCCGGGGAGCCATTTGTCCACATCCACCGCTTATTGGCTGAAGTTGGACGCCCGGTAATGCCGAAAAAGTAATAGAGAGGGTCTCTTTAAACGGTTTGTGATTAATGGACGACTACGAGCTTTTTCCCCAGGGCTCCCGGTTTCCTCGTGTTCCCGGATTTCCCGGTGACGAGGTGGCCGGCAACAAATCCGGCTCCCCGACCAACGAAGGTTTGTCGGCCGGGAGCGGATTTGGTGATTACCGCATCTGCAGGCTGATTCATGAAGGGCACACAGCCTCGATCTACGAGGTGCGCGGCCGTTTCGATGGCCGCGGGTATGCGCTCAAGACTCCCCGGGATCCGGCCTCGCCCGAGAGCTGCGAGAGCCTGCGGGTTGAGAGGAGCTTCTCCACCCGCCTCAGGCATCCATCCCTGCTGGGCATCCAGGGCCAGGGGGAGGCAGGGGGAGTGCCTTACTTCCTGATGACTCTCCATAGTGGCGAGACTGCCGGAGCGCTGCTGCGGGACAGCAGCGCTCTGCGGGACACAGGGAGCCTCCTCGCGCTGGCCGCAGGTTTTGCTTCCGTGGTCGATGCGGTTTCCGCGCTCCACCGCTCGGGGATTGTTCATCGGGACATCCACCCGGAGAATATTCTCCTCGATTCCGAGGGTCGCCTGGTCCTGGCGGACCTGGGCTCAGCGCTCAACCTCGCTGACAGGAACCTGCGCCCGGAGATCGAGCCGGCGGGAAGTCTTCTCTACCGCAGCCCGGAACAATTACCTGCCGGGGCTAATCAATATGTGCCGACAGGGGATGTTTATGCCCTTGGAATGACCCTCTACATCCTGCTGACCGGGCGCCTTCCCTTTCTCCCCTCGAACAGCAGGGAGCTGGGAAGGCTCAAGCTCACCCGCGAACTTCCTTCTGCCCGCCGCGTAAATCCGGCAGTTCCCCTGGGCCTTGATGCAATCGTTCGCCAGGCTTGCGCGATTCAGCGCTCCGCCCGGTACCCGGGCGCTGAAGATATGGCCCGGGATCTCAAGCGGTTTGTGTCCCGCCGCCGCCGTTGTCGCAGTCGCTACGCATCCTGAGCTTGTTGCCTCGGCCAGGGGGAGGGCTCAACCACTCTTCTCGAACAGCAGGAAGATTCCTGCGACGGCGATGACCGCGCCGATAATCGCCCGCAGAGAAACCCGTTGCCTGAGAACAAAGAAGGCGAGGGGAAGAACAAAGATCGGGCTTGTTGAGTGCATGGTGATTGCGACGCCGAGCTTTGCATGCTGGTAGGCAATCATGCAGAGCCACACCCCGAGAAAGGTCCCGAGGAAGCTGGCTGGCAGCAGTGGAAGCCAGCTTCGGCGGTCTTTAAGCTGGCGCACCCAGCCCGGCAACTTACCGTTCACTGCGGCGATGGCGGTGCCAAGCGCGATGGCCACGAGCATCCTGGCGAAGGTGGCCTTGAGGGGGCTCAGTCCTGCGTTCATCGGAATCTTTGCCAGCGCAGCGGCAGCCGCCTGGCCGACGCATCCCAGCAATCCGTACCAGATGCCGGCCTTGACGGAGCCGGGGAAAACCCCCTGCGCCTCCTTGTCTCCACCTTTCTCGCGGATGATCCAGATGACCCCAACCAGGGTCAGCGCCATGCCTCCCCATGCAACCAGGGGCAGGGTCTCGACCGAACCGAGGAGGAGCCACCCGCACAGGACCCCCAGGGGGGGAGTCAGGGTTGAGATCGCGAGTGTTCTGCGTGGGCCGAGAATCTGCAGGCTCCTGAAATAAAAGGTGTCGCCAATGACGAGGCCGGCCAGTGAGCTGAGACCGAGATAGACCCAGGCCTGGGGACTCAGCTCGAACAGGAAGCCCAGGGGGCTCGTTGAGCCGGGCAAGAGGGAGAAGGCCAGCAGGGTCAGGAGCAGGAAGCCGCAGCTCGCGACATTCTTGAAGAGGGTGATGGCGCCGGCAGGAGCCGGTACGCGGCTGAAGATGAGGCTGGTGATGGCCCAGCTGGCGGCGGCCGCCAGGCCGGCAAGCTCACCCTTATAGGCGCCAAGAAGTTCTGTGAGCGAGAGGGGTCCTGGCAAGGTCAGCTCCCGTCAGCAGCGTCTTCTCCCGGCGAAGTACCGGAGCTCGTTGCCAGGAGGTTGAGCGCCGCCTCGACATCGTCAACCACCTCGTAGAGATCCAGGCATTCTTTGCTGATAAGCCGCTCTTCTTCGAGGCGCTCGAAGAAACCCAGGAGTGCTTGATAGAAGCCATCGGTATTTACCAGGATGATGGGCTTGTCGTGGTAGTCGAGCTGTCTCAGGGTGATGATCTCAAGCATCTCATCCAGCGTGCCGAAGGCGCCTGGCAGGCAGATGAAGGCCTCGGCCCGCTCGATCATGATGTTCTTCCGTTCAGCCATGTCGGCAGTGACAAGCAGCTCCTCTGCGGCTTCGAAGGCGATCTCCTCTGTGCTCAGCCGCTCCGGGATGACGCCTATGACCCTGCCGCCGCCCTGTTGTACTTCTCTTGCCAGCTCGCCCATCAGCCCGACCGAGCCACCGCCGTAGACCAGCGTATGGTCCCGGGCGACCATGAGCTGCCCCAGCTGCCTGGCAACCTCGAGGTATCGAGGGCTGGCGTTGTTGCTGGATGCGCAGAAAACACAGATGGGGATTCCCATGTTCGATCCTTTGGGCAGGGGTCAGCTGCGCTTTTGCAGGGAGCGCAGCGGGTTGTCTCGATTCTCCAGGGGCAGTGTGACAGGTGCCCGGAGGCGATGCGATTCGAAAACCGCGGCAATCATCTCTGTCGCACCGCGCGCCTGGTAGATGCTGCCGAGGGGTTGACGATCCTGTTCAATCGATTCTATCAGGTCTGTGGCGATGGCCACGTTCCCGTTGCCCCTGGCTGGGCGGTCGGTGTTCTTGAGTGGCTCGGGCTTGTCAATTCCCGCACTGGTAACCGGCTTCCACCGGGAGCCTGTTCGCCCCGGCTCCCAGGATGGGTCCTCGAGGATGTGGACATCGGGAAGGTAGCCGGTATGAATCTTGATGACGCCTTTTGAGCCAAAGAGGGTGAGCCCGAAGCGCGAGGGGTTTGCCGCCATGTTGCGGTGGCTCGCAAAGAAGGCGGCGCAGCCGTTTTCCATTTTGAAGGAGGCCTCGATGCCATCGCCGGCGAGGAGGCCAATGCCTTCGTTTCCTTCCTTGACGTCTTCGGGGCCAACCGCCCGCCCACCCTGTGTTACCCGCGCGAAGCAGCTTTTTGCTGCGCCGGAAAAGATGCGCATGAGGTCGAAAATATGGGTGCCAAGAACCCAGAGGTCTTCACCTCCACCCCGGTGGTCTTCCTTGCCCCTCCCCCTGAGCTCGAGCAGGCGGCCGATCTTTCCCGCTGCGATGAGCTGCTGGACAACCTTGATTCTCGGGCTGTAGCGGGTCTGGTGGGCGATGGCCAGCTTGACGTGTTTTTCTTCGCAGGCCCGGACCATTGCGTCGGCCTCCGCCAGCGTCCGACACATTGGCTTTTCCAGGAAGATGCTCGCACCCTGTTCGGCGCAGGCAAGCACCATGTCGTGGTGGCAGTCGAGCCAGCGGGGGGCGACGCTGACGATGTCAGGGCGCTCAGCCTGCAGCATCTTGTGGTAGTCGATATAGCGCGATTTTACTCCCAGGCTCTCAGCCGTTCTTTTGAGGCCGGCAGGGTTCTCGTCGGCAATGCCCACGATTTCCGCCTGGGGGATCTCTTTCCAGACTTTATCCAGCCCATGGCCGTAATTGCCTTTGCCGCTTCGGCCAATAATCGCAACCCGGTATTTTTTCATATCATGATTACCCTTTCAGGTGGTCGCAAGGGTGCCGCAGAGAGGGCACGTGCTTCTTCCAATATTCATCAACAGGCTCCCTGCATCCACCCTCTATACTCAGGACTGTCCCGAAACAGTGCCGGGTTTTGCCGGGGCCTGCTATACTCATGTCCGGTTTTTTTGTGAGGACACATGAATCATCGTCAACCTGAGGTGTTTATTTCGAGGAAGGGTCTGACCCCTGCAACGGAGAGCCTCTATCGGCAGTTCCAGCAGGAGCGTCTCATCTTCGATTGTGAGGACCCCGAGGCCCTGGGTCTTCTGCGTGCCGATGCGGAGCGCATCGCAGCAGGGATGGACGACCCGGAGTGTGCGCCGCCTATGCTCTGGAGTGGTGTTCCGTGGCCGGGGGATGACCGTCCTCTGCGCAGCGATTATTGCCTGAGCATCTCAGTCGGGGGCAGCAAGACGGTAGCTCTCCTGTTGAGAATAGAGGGGGAGGAGGTTGTTGCGCTCGGCCCGGGGGGGGAAGAGGTCTGTGGCAGCAAATTGGAAGAGCTCGCGAAGTCCTGTTCCTTTGCCACCCCAACAGCAAAAAATACCCCGGATGGGTATTCAATGATCGCAAAGATTGCCGAGGGGGTGTGTGACCAGCTTGGCGATAACCGGGCGGCCCTTGGGCGATGTGCCAATATCGTGTTGAGCTGGGCTTTCGCCAGCTCCATAGAACGAACCCGGGAGGACCTGCTGGGGGGATTGGCGGCCAGGACAACGCTGATGACGAAGAAGCAGGGGCCTTTCACCGAGGACCTGCGGGGCAAGGATCTCTGTGCGCTCTTTGCGCAGGCTTTCGAGGAGGTTCTCGGCCACCGCTGGCCGGTTACCGTTGTCAACGATGGGGTGATGGCATTGCATTACCTGCTGGGCCCCCGCTGGCGGAACAAATATGCCCGGATCGGCTTGTTTATTAACGGAACCGGCTGCAATTTCGCCCTTGCCGAGCCTTATGCTGTCAGGCCCGAGGGTATTGTCAGCGCCGAAAGGGAGAGTTACGAGCCACGACATTTATTGGCCGGGGAGGGGCCGGCTGCCGGTGAGCGGGTGGTGAACTATATTGTCAATTACGAGATTGGCAGCATTGACCTTGTTGCAACCCGGTCGCGTTTTGATATTTCCCAGAGCTATCCGATTCAGACCAATGCATTGTCAGGCGGCAATGCGTTCGGGCAGCAGTTTGGAGGCCTGGGGAGGGAGTTTCTCGGCGAAGAATTTTTCCACAGACTCCTTGCCGGTTACCGGGAGAGCGGCTCTGGAGGAGAACTTCCGGGAGGGCCGCAGATTTCAACCCTGGCGACAGTACTGCCGGATGAGGCATCTTCCCGGCTTGCCGAGTTTTTTCCCGGGGTAGAAATGGATGGGGAGGAAACCGACAGCCTGGTCTTCCTCTGCCGTGCCATTGTAGACAGGTCTGCCCTTCATGCCGCCTTGCTCCTTTCTGCGGTGAGCTTCAGGACGGGTTTTGGTTTCGGGCAGGAAGAAAGCGGCCTGGGCGATCTTCTTGGTATGGAGGGGAGCATCTGGAGTATCGAGGGTTATCCGCAACAGGTCCTGGGTTACTGGGAAGGTATCTGCGGGGAGCGGAAGCTCAATGTCGAGCTGGCCCACGAACCCGGTTTTAACGCCAGCCTGCAAGGGCCTGCTTTCCTGGCGGCGATCCATGCACAGGCGGAACCCTCCTAGTTCGCCTCCTGTTCGTGTTCTCATCTGCAGAGCTGACATATTAGGAATATGTCAGGGTGCGCAGGGCTGTTCCAGGGGGCTATAAAACCCGCAGATTAACGTGTTTTCCCGGCGGTGGGATTCAGGTGAGATAGAAACCAGATCCTGTGCTATGCTTGCACAGAGGAAAAAAGTTGAAATGAAGCGAAGGCGAGCCTTAGAATCAGGCGATCCTTCCCCTAATCCCGGTAACGGGAGCACGCCTCTCAGGGTGTTGATTCTGAAATAAATAGGTTCCTGGAGGGAGACTTCCGGGGACTCTGAGGCTGCTTCCTATCGGCTGATCAACTGGATTGTAAATAACGAGAAAATAACAGGTTGGACATACCGTAAATGGCCCGATGGCTGTTTATTTCTCTGAGTGTTGAGTTGATATTTCGAGAAGCGCGGTATGCATTACCTTCCCGGCCGGTGGGTCGGGTTATTCGGTAGAGAAATTTGAAAGGTACATCAAATGGCTAGCTGTGGACGTTTTGTCAGAATATTGAGTTGGGTGCAGGTGGCGGGACTGGCCTCTGTGGTCGCGCTTCTCGCCATATCTGCAGGTTGTGATTCCAGGATCGGAAATGGTTCGGTTTCCACCTCTACGTTTGCATCGCTCGCGTTGACCGATGATCCGGGGCTGGACCCAATCCAGTTGATGACCGACAAGGTTGACCTGCTCAAGGCAATCCTGCCGACCCAGGTCGAGGCGGCCCTGAGCAACCAGGCTTCGGTCTCCTTCCCCCTCGGCACACTTCCTCTCGCTGCTGGCGGGCAGGATGCGTTGCTCGTCTACGAGGCTAATCTTCGCGCCATTTGCTCGATTGAATTGTGTTCTTCCGGCGTCTGTCTCCAGGAAAAACAGGTCAAGCTCCATTATGACGATGTGGGCTTCGCCACCGAGATGGAATCTGCCGGGGCTAACTTCCCCACTCTGAGCCAGTCGGTGCCGAGTATCTCTGTCAGCGTTTCGAACGGACCAGGGCTTGGAAGCCTCCCTTGGATTGTTGCCTATGAGACTGAGACCCGGAGTCTTGTCGCCATGCGCGCCCGGGATGTCGGCTACCGTCCACTTGGGGATGATACCGATATCGACAACGCCAACTTCGGCCGTGGTAATGGGCTGGTGCTGAGCACCGTCATCACCGGGGCGGAGATGCAGGCGCAGCTCGGCCTGGGGATCCAGCCACGACTGACTCGCATCTTTGACCTGGGACCCGCTCCCGGATCGAACAGGCACCGCCTGCTGGTATTCTTCGCCCGCGAGGTTCTGCAGGAAGTCCACCTTGTCGAGCTCGAGACCTCCCAGGAGAGGGCCCAGACTGTTCTCGGGGCAGGTGGAACCTTTGAGGACGTGTGGATGCTCAGGGGAGCGATCAGGAAGTTCGGTACCAACCTCGATGAGCCCTTTGTGGACTTCGCCGAGATCAAGGAGCTCACCCAGGAAGAAGATGTAATCATCGGTAATTTCCAGCCGACCAAGGTTTATTCAGACGGCAGCGCCCTGGTGTTTGATGAGGTGAGCACCCAGTTTATCAAGCTCACCCCGCTTTCCGCTCTTGATGCCCTTGACGTTGATGGAAAGGCTGAGGGCCAGGGACTGGTTTCCCTCGCCGTCGACAAGAGCATGCTCGATGCAGAGATCGGTTCCCGGGGGACGCTGGAGTTTTCCGAGTCCTGGGGGCACCCCACGCTCACCGAGATCGTCCTCGTCGAGGAGCGTTCCAACTCGGTCCTGTCTTACAATTTCACCCTCTCTGCTGAAGAAGACAATGTCCGGACAATTGTCAATACGATCGACCTGACCTCCAATCGCAGGGATCCCAATCCTTCTGCTGGCGGAATTGTCGTCAACACCGAGGAGCCGATTCTCCTGCGTGCAGAGGAAGATATTTTTGAGAACAGGCTGATGTTCGACCGTGGCCGCGACGAGCTGATCTCGATTAACTACGATACTGGCTCAGTCGTTATTGTCGCTAAGCGTCCGGCCTTTACGGCCATGACCGGTGGCGACCTCACTGATATCACCTATATCAAGCACACGGGTGTCGAGCCTGGAGATCTGCAGAGCGTACGGGTCTGGGACAGCAGCACTTCATCGCTGATCAAGGTCCTCCTGAAGACCAAGCTCGAGCCGACCAACAGGAATTAAAGGCGGGCTTTTCGAGCCCGGCGGTGATTCGTACGGCTTCCTGCGGTGGAACTCGCTGGAATTGCCGCGTTGCTCTGTCGCTCCCGGGGAGCTAAACTGCCTCCGAGGGAGGGTTCGTGCATGGGAAAACCTAAGGGAGAATCAAGAGGGCTCGCCTATCTCCAGCAGGCACGCCCCGAGGCTGTTCGCCACCTCCTCAAGTTCTTTGGGGAGTCCGGGCGCAATCTCGAGCCCAGGACGCGCTTCCTGATCTCGATTGTCACCAAGGTTATCAACTTCTCGCCGCGGGGATTGCAGCAGTATGTTCCCAGGGCCCTCAAGGAGGGCGCCTCGGCCGCTGAGATCATCGATGCGGTGCTCTGTTCATATCCCTGCGCGGGTCTCACCAGGGTTGTTGATGCGCTTGATGTGATCCTCGACATGGGCCTTCCCGAGTTTGAGATTCCCGGTGAGGAGCCTGGGGCGCCAGCAGAAGACGCTCCGGCCGACCCGGAAGAGGGCGAGTGGAGGGAGATCGCCCGGCGTGAAGATTTCAGCAAAGATGGCCGCCTCGAGGTCAACGTAGGTGACAGGAGTCTTGCGGCTTTTGACATCGACGGCGAGGTGCTGGTGATCGATGGTCTCTGTCCCCATCGCAGCGGCCCGCTGATCCGGGGGCAGCTCGAGGGCAAGGTTGTTACCTGCCCCCTCCATCACTGGCAGTTTGACCTGGAGAGTGGCGTTTCGCAGGACAATCCAGGCGCCAAGGTAGGAACCTACGAGGTGCGGGTAGAGGATGACGGCCGGATTCTCGTTCGGTTCTGAGTGGAGGGGCGCGGCATGCAGGAGGCGGAGCAGTGATACTCACTTGCGGGCTTTCCCCGGCCTGGCAGCACATCATGGTTGTGGACGGATTGCTTCCCGGCGATGTTAACCGGGCGGCCGAGGTTCACTGGTGCGCCTCGGGGAAGGTTCTGAATGCGGCGATCGCTATTGCCCATCTCGACGGATGTGGACATGTTGTTTCGGTTCTCGGTGGGCCGCGCCGGGCGGATATAGAGCGGGAGTTCGAAAGCAGGGAGCTTGAAACCACCTGGATTGGATGCAACTCACCGACCCGTGTTTGTACAACCATCATCGATTCCGGCGGCGGTACGGCAACGGAGCTTGTCGAGAATGCCGGGGAGCTCAATGAAAGGGAATGGAGGGCCTTTGAGGTAGCCTGCAGGGACGCAGCAGGGGCTTCTGACCTGGTTCTGATGATGGGGTCGATTCCCCGCGGTGTCCCCCGGGGAATTTACCGGGAGATCCTGCAGGGAACCCGGGGCCGGGCAGTCCTTGACCTGTGCGGCGAGGAGCTCCTGGAGGCCATCAAGGCCGGGCCTTTTCTCGTTAAGCCCAACCACGAGGAGCTCGAGCGGACCCTTGGAAGGGAGCTGGAGGATGAAGCCGAGGCCCTCTCGGCGATGAGGAGCCTCAATGACCTTGGCGCCGCCTGGGTGGTGGTCACTGCGGGAGCGGGCCCGACGCTGGCCACCTCGGGGGGGAAGAGCTTCAGGTTCCTGCCCCCCTCGGTGGACCGGGTCAATTCTATCGGCTGCGGAGACTGTATGTCCGGGGCCCTTGCCGTTGCGCTTGAGGAGGGCCGGGATCCGCTGGAGGCGATTCGCTTTGGAATGGGGGCCGCGGCCGACAATCTCGGCCAGGTTCTCATGGGCCGGCTTGACCGGGGACGGGTGGAGGAGCTTGCCGGACAGGTCGGTATCGAGGAGATCTCCCCCGCCTGAGAAAGAGAGACTTTCTTTCCATCCCCGCCACGGCTGATCCGGGTAGAATGAGGTCTCCGAGGATCATTACAGGAGCAGAATCATGAGATCTTTTTCATTGGTGGCGGCGTTGGTCGTTTTCTTGCAGGTGCCGGCTGTTTTTGCCGACAAGGTTGTGCGGGTGGCCTGTGTGGGCGACAGCATTACCTACGGGGCAGGAGTTGCCGATCGCGGGAAGAACAACTACCCCAGGGTGCTCGGCCGCCTGCTGGGTGCGGGATATGAAACGCGGAATTTCGGGGTCAGTGGAGCAACCCTGCTCAAGAAGGGAGATCGTCCCTATTGGAAGACCGGCGCCTTCAAGGCGGCAACGGAGTTCAAGCCTGATATCGTGATCATCAAGCTCGGCACCAATGATTCAAAACCGCAGAACTGGAAGCACAAGGCGCAATACGCTGCCGACCTGGTTGCCATGGTGGATCATTTTGCCTCGCTCTCTTCCCGGCCGAAGGTCTGGCTCTGCAAGCCGGTGCCGGTCTACAAGGATCGCTGGGGAATTACAGAGAAGATCGTCAAGGGGGAGGTGGTTCCCATGGTGGATAGCGTGGCGAAGAAGAAAAAGCTGCCGGTCATCGATCTCTATAAGTCTCTCAGCGGCATGAAGCAGCATTTTCCGGATGGAGTTCACCCGAATGCGAAGGGCGCGGAGATTCTTGCAAAGGCGGTATATGCTGCTCTCAAGGGCAAGGCGAAGCAGGCCGCTGTTCAGCCGGCCGTGCCGGCGGGCAGCTTCTGAAAGAGGTCGTTTACACCCGGTGAATAAAGGTATCGAGGTCCGCCCTGAATCCGGCGGGAAAGACAGATGAGCCGATTCAAGTTGATGCTTTCGATGGTGCTGGCGCTCTTCGCGCTGGAGCTTTCCGCCGGGGAGAACTCCCCTGTCACGCTCGAGAATGTAGAGGCGCCACCGGAGATTTCTCCGGACGAGCCCCTGCGCAGCAAGTTCTCCGCGCCGCTGGCGGCGCGCTACCTTGACACTGCGGCTCTTCACTGGCAGAAGCAGCGCAAGTGCGGTACCTGTCACACGAACTTTGCCTACCTGGTGGCGCGCCCGGCCCTGAAATCGGTTTCTCCTCCTTCGCAGGAGGTGAGAAAGTTCTTCGAATCCATGGTCGAGAAGCGCTGGGAAGATCCGGGCCCGCGCTGGGATGCAGAGGTCGTTGTGGCGGCCTCCCTGCTGGCCGCCAACGACCGGCTCACCACCGGAAAGCTGAACCCGGTTACACGTAAGGCCTTCAGGCGCATGTGGAAACTCCAGCGCAAGGATGGGGGATGGGACTGGCTCGAATGCGGCTGGCCACCCATGGAATCCGATGCCCACTATGGTGTGACCCTGGCTGCCCTGGGAGTAGGTATGGCGCCAGGGGATTATGCCTCCAGCGAAGAGGCGAAGGCAGGGGTCGAGGGGATTCGCCGCTACCTGGCGAAGAACTCTCCACCATCGCTGCATCACCAGGCAATGTTGCTGTGGGCTTCGGCAAACCTTGAAGGGCTCATGAAAAAGAAGGATCAAGAGGCCCTGCTCACGGCGCTCTTTAAACTTCAGCGCCCCGATGGAGGCTGGGCCATGGCGAGTCTCCTGGAGGGCTGGGAAGGCCATAAGCGCAAGGATAACAAGAAGCAGGAGCTTGAGAAGAGCGATGGCTACGGGACAGGCTTCGTGACCTATATTCTTCGCCAGGGTGGCGTGCCAGCCACGGATGCCCGGCTCAGGAAGGCGGTCTCCTGGCTGAAGACGAACCAGCGCCAGAGCGGACGGTGGTTTACCCGGTCTCCGACCAGGGATTCAAAGCATTTTATCTCCAATGCCGGCACCGCCTTCGCGGTGATGGCCATCGAGGCTTGTCTACCTTGAGCCTGGCAGCTTCATGATGTGCAGGTCTTTGCCGGTAAAAAGATAGAGCCGGTTGCCTTCCCGCCAGGGGCTGATCAGCCCATCCCCCGCTGGCCATTTCGCATGCCCCCTGGGATCCCGCACGACCTTGATAAAGTCTGTGGTGTAGCCGTAGCAGGGCTGGGGGACATCTCCCGCTGCCGGGCTCTCGGTCCATACCAGGAGGTACTTGCGCTTGCCGGAGCGCAGCTTGCCGAGGTAGGCGACAAATCCCGGGCGGTAGATGCCACGGTGCCCTTTGCCGCCATCGTCAGGGTGCAGGACGGGATTGTTCTTCCCCCAATCCCACTGCCGCCCGTTTTTGCTGGTGGCGAAGCCCAGTGTCGGCAGTCCCTTGACCGGCGTGCCTCTCAGGAAGGCCAGCCACTGCCCTCCCGGCAATCTCTGGATGGTGTGGTAGGAGGACGTGCTCTCCATCCAGGAACTTTTGGTGGTCGGCAGGACAGGATCGATCTCGTGAACACTGACCTTTCCCAGGCCCTTATTCCTGACAATTCTCCAGCGATGAGATGAGAGGTCTTCACAGACCGCAAGCGCGGTCATCTGGTTGCCCTGTCCTGGCGTGTCGGGATCTGCTTTCCAGGCGCCATGGTAGTGGTTGTAGTAGTGGAAGTAGAGG
>CAJWZY010000033.1 GCA_913050545.1 uncultured bacterium
GACACCTTGGCGCTGCTGGCCGGAATAACCCGGCCACGCACATTCAGGATCCTGTTCAGCTCCCGGATGGACACACCAAAATCTCCAACGAGCCGGTTCAGAACCGTGATAAAGAGGTTACCGAAGCAATGTCCCTTGAACTCAGACTCATCGAAGCGGTAGTCAAAGGCCTTGGCGATCAACGGGTCAACATCAGCAAGGGCCAGCAGGCAATTGCGGATATCCCCCGGAGCGCCCATGTCAAAATCATTGCGTAGCCTGCCGGAGCTGCCGCCATTGTCAGTGACCGTCACAACGGCGGTGATCTGGTCGGTGTAGGCCTTGAGCCCCCTGAGGAGAGCAGCCATGCCGGTCCCACCACCGAAGGCGAGAATCTTCGGGGCGGTTCTTCGCTGAATGCCTGCCGGAAGATTCCCGGCAGCCGTATTGTTATCAGCTGAACTGCTCATCAGCTTCCTTGAAGATACTGGTTATCTGTTTCGGATCAGTGCTTGTAGCAAGGAAACGAAGTGACTTTTCATCCCGGTGCAGAGAGGCAACTCTCTTCATGATATCCAGGTGGTCCTCTGCAGTTTCTCCACAGGACAAAGCAAGGAAGATCAGATGAACCGGCTCACCATCGACTGACTCGTAGGGGATCCCCTCCCCAGATCGTCCATAGACTCCCTCGAGACCATTCATGAACGAACAGTTCTTGGCGTGGGGAACCGCAAGACCTTTACCGATTCCTGTCGAAGCCTGGGACTCGCGACTATTTATCGCCGCCAACGCTTTCTTAACATCAGCCTTCTGCAATTTCCCCTGCTCAACCAGGTGCTCAAGCATTTCCTTATTGGCAGATTGCTTATCGCAGGCCTGGAGATCCAGGAGCATCGAAGAGTCCGAAAACAGATCAACAAGATTCATGTAGTCACATACCTTTCAGAAGAAAAAACAAGCTCGTTTACTTTCCGACATGGAGGGCCCGGGAGCAAGTTATCTATCGAAAAGCTGTGACTTTAAACCGTCTGCCAGCAGTTCTGATAAGATCCCTGAACTCAGAATCCGCCCCTGCCGGGCGTTTCCATCGCAAGGTCCCTGTATTGAATTTCCGGCTCACCATCTGCAGCGAGGGAGACTACCGTCTCAACCTCCCCGGCTCCTGATTCCTTCTGGAGCAACGCAACACGGTGATTCTTTGTCTTCTCCTTAAATCTGCGCAGAAGGGCCTCTGCCCTGGCGCAGGCCAGGTTAACCACCTGGTAAATCTTTTTCTCGCGGGCACTACAGACCAGCAGCCTGCCACCGGGTACGGAAATACGAAGGCTGAGGTCGACCAGGGTGGCAGATTGCTCCAGCACCGCCTCTACCTTGTTGATCCCATCAAAATACTTCCCCAGTCCGATGAGCTTATCTCCCAGGTAACGTCGCTGGCTGGCCGTAATACGACTGTCTCGTGCTGTAACAACGATGGCTGGCATGAGGCCTCCTTGTAAAAGCAGATTCCCTTCATTCGCCCGGACATTACCCGGAAAGAGAACGAGGTTGTGCTGGAACCGAGGTTGCACCCACTCCACTGGGCACAAAACCCATTCACGAACGATTACACTTCTTTACCACCAAGGTCTTAAAACCACTGCGAAGGACTTCGTAAAGGCCTACGAATTATTCGCTGAATAGCCGGGTGGAAAGAATAGCGACTGGATTCGGTAAAGTCAATCCGGACAAACCCGAATACGCTGCGCCGGGATCACGATCTCTTAAGCTCTGCCACCACCTCATCCAGGCGATCCTGCAGGAAGAAAACCTCCTCGAGACAGAGACCTGATGCCGGAGCGGTGACCCCCGCGTCGGAACGCCGGGCCGTCTGCAGGGCCTTCTCCACCGACCCCGGCTCTCTCCTGCGCTGGCCGACCTCGAGCAGGGTGCCAGCCAGCACGCGCACCATATTGTACAGAAAGGCATTCCCCACCACGTCGATCTGCAGCAGTCCCTCCCCCGGACTTGTAAGTCCGACGTGGAACAGGCGGCGTACCGTGGTGGCTGGTTTATCTTCGGAGCTGTTATGGAAAGAGGAGAAATCATGCTCCCCCACCAGGCAGGCCGCAGCCTCACTCATCGCATCCACAGCGAGAGATCCTCTCACCCGCGAGACATAACGGCTTGAGAAAACATCATCGATCTCGCCGAGACAGAAGGTGTAGCGGTAGTGCTTGCCGACAGCATCGAAGCGCGGGTGGAACCCCTCCTCCACATCCCGGGCTGCAACGATCCGGATATCCGGCGGCAGCTCAATATTGGCTACGATCGGCAGCTTCTCGGTTGGTATCGGAGTGGAGGTAGCCAGGGAGGCTGCCTGCCCCCGCGCATGCACACCTGCATCCGTGCGGCTGGCACCATGAATGCGAACCTCCTCTGCGAGCAGATCACTGAGCACCTCCTGGAGCTTGCCCTGGACAGTCGCCTCAGAGGGCTGGAACTGCCAGCCATGATAGGCGGTCCCATCGTAGGCCAGGCTCAGGTGGATTCGTCTCATGGCTTTTGTCCGGGTTCAGGGGCACCACAGGGGCCGGGAGTCCCTCTAAAGCTCTTCGGCGATCTGGATAGTGTTCAGCGCCGCTCCCTTGCGGATCTGGTCGCCAACCACCCAGAAATCACAGGTTTCATCTTCATCGGGATGGCGTCGCAGCCTGCCGACATAAACGTCATCCTGTCCGGCGGCCTGCAGCGGGGTCGGGTAGAGGTCTGCGGCCGGCTCATCAATGACCTGCAGACCGGGAGCAGCTTCAAAGGCTGCACGAACAGCCTCCAGCTCAAGCGGGGACTCGGTACTCACCTGGATCGACTCGGAGTGTGCACGCTCGACCGGAACGCGAACACAGGTCGCACTGATGGGAACCCCCTCGAGCCCCATGATCTTCCTGGTCTCGAGCACCATCTTCATCTCCTCCTTGGTATAGCCGTTGTCCTGCACGACGTCGATCCTCGGAACGAGATTACCGGCGAGCCGATGTGGAAACGGGCTGTCTTCAAGCTCTTCTCCGCTAAGCTCCCGCCTCAGCGCATCCATCCCCTTGGCGCCGGCGCCAGAGGCCGCCTGGTAGGTCGATACGACCACCCGGGTCAGCGCAGAGAGCTCATGAATCGGCTGCAGGGCGACCACCATGATAATGGTTGAACAATTCGGATTGGCGATGATGCCCTGGTGGGCGGCAATTGCATCACTGTTGACCTCGGGTACAACCAGCGGAATCGCGGGATCCATACGGAAAGCCGAGGAGTTGTCAACGACAACCGCACCTGCATCAACGGCAACCGGGGCATACTCGCGCGAAATGGAAGCCCCCGCCGAAAAGAGGGCCAGGTCGACACCGGCGAAGGAATCATCGCCGAGCACCTCGATCGGGATTTCCTCGCCACGAAACTGGACTGTCTTTCCCGCTGAACGCTCCGAGGCAAGCGGACGAAGATTGCTGAGTGGGAAATCACGCGCGGCCAGCACGTCGAGCATCTCCTGCCCGACTGCGCCGGTTACGCCGACAACTGCTACACTTTTTGAGCTCATTCTGATTCGTTGTTCCCCGGCTTCCCCTTCGCCTTTTTCGTCTTGTTGCGCCTGGCTTTCTGAGCCAGCAGGACCTTCATCACGGGAAGCCCCACGCAGAAAAATGCGACGAGAAGGATAACCAGGATCTTTGGATAAGAGAAAAAAAACAATGGCCCCCCTCTCCGGATGCCTGAATCGGGGTGATTGCCGCCGAAAGTTAAACGGCTTAGATTACCGCCAGCCATCGCAGTTATCAACAGAATCCGATCCTGAAGGTCGATAACGGCTTCACAAATACGAGCTACGACTCAAGGCTCCCTCCAGGTAAAGCCCTGTAGCTCAGCGCCTCGAGAATCTCTGTTTCACCAGTTTCCTGGAGGCCGGCAAGATCTGCCACCGTCCTGGCTACTCGCAGAGCGCGAACAAACCCCCGTCCGGAGAGTGCCAGGCGACTCGACACTCGCCGTAAAACCTCCAGACCGGGTCTCGAGAAGCTTCCGTCCTCAAGAAGGAGGGCCGGGCTGATTTCAGAATTAACCACTCCCTTCCCCCATCTCGCCGCCTGCAGAGCCCGCGCCCCGGCCACCTGCTGGCGGAGGGTAGCGGAATCAAGCCCCGGCGGGTGCGAACCAGCGTCAATCCAGCTGCCCGGCTCCAGGGCCGCCACCCGGCAATGGAGGTCCAGCCGATCCGCCAGCGGACCGGAGATTTTCCGGGAATACCCCTCTGCCTGGCGATGGCTGCAGGTACAGGCACGCCGGGGATGCCCCAGGTATCCGCAGGGGCAGGGATTCATTGCCGCCACCAGCAGGAAGTCAGAGGGAAAAGTGATCGACCCACTGGCCCTGCCGATGGTGATCTGCCCCTCCTCGATCGGCTCTCGCAGGGCCTCTAATGTCCTGCGCGAAAATTCCGGAAGCTCATCGAGAAAGAGCACTCCCCTGTGAGCCCTGCTGACCTCTCCGGGAGCGGGACGGGTGCCGCCGCCGACCATGCCGCAGTGGCTCACCGTGTGGTGAGGTGAGCGAAAAGGAGGGATCCAGGAGAATTCGCAGCCTCTCTCCCCCTCCACCGCGCTCCTGATCCGGACGACCTCGATGGCCTCACGCCGGCTCAGCCTTGGCAGGATCCCTCCAAGGCGGCGTGCCAGCATCGTCTTGCCGATCCCGGGCGGCCCGCTCAGCAGGATATTGTGACGCCCGGCGGCAGCAACCAGGAAGGCGCGCTTGGTCGCCTCCTGGCCAGCAACATCTCTGTAGTCGGCAACGGCTTCTTCTTTCACTTCACTCTCGTCGCTGACATCGGGCGCCCGCTGCCCGCGCAGCACCTCGACCGCCTGGCGCAGGTGCTCGACCCCATAGACATCGAGCCGCCCTGCGAGCCCGGCCTCCCTTGCATTGTCGGCTGCAACAACCAGCTCTCCGGCTCCTTGCCGCGCAAGGCAATCGGCCACCAGCAGCGCACCGCGCACCGGCCGCACCTCACCGCTCAGGCCAAGCTCTCCCTGGAACCCCATTCTCCCCAGGCGCTCTCCCAGCCCCGCGCCCCTCACACTGCCGCTGGCGACAAGGATGCCCAGGGCAATCGCCAGGTCAAAACCAGCACCCTCCTTCTGCCGCGCCGCGGGAGCGAGGTTAACCAGTATCTTCAGGGTCGGAAAACGAAAACCCGAGTTGCGTATAGCCGCCCGGATACGGTCGCGACTCTCGCGCGTCGATTTGCCCGGCAAGCCGACGATATTGAAGCTCCCGTCCCCGCGCTGGCAGAGATCGACCTGCACCTCGACCGGGCGCCCCTCGACGCCGAGGTAATCCCCGCTGCGCAGGCACACCAGGCGCCTTGCCGGCGAGGGCTCACCCCGGGATTCTCCATCTTTATTGTATTTACCGCCTGTATCGCTCTGCATTCCGGACTTTTCCCTCCTGTGCCCAGGGGGCACTCATGGAGGAAACTCTCACGTCCGCGACGGCACTGGCAGCACAGGAATTCTGGGGGCTTGAAACGCCGATGGAAGGTTAATTCTTTACCAATGGATGCAGCCGGTAGTGTTAGGATGAGTTTGAGCCGGGAGCAGATCGGCATCACAGCCGGGCTCCCGCCACCAGACAGAACGCAGTTGCCGGACCTCCTTTTCGAATGAACAAGCTGAACGTAAGAACCTCGCGGCTGGCCATGGGCCTTGGCCTGTTTCTACTCCTGCAGCTCCCTGCCACCTTCGCGGTGGCTGAGGATGCAGGAGATGCAGCCGCCAGGGTCGAACGACTTGCAACCATGCTCCAGGAACGCGAGGGAGACCGCTTCTGGTCCCTGGTTTCACGGATCGAAGAGATCGGCGAGGCCGCTGTGCCCGCCCTCAAGGCAAAACTCTCGGTCGACAACGAGAAGACCCGGCTCGGCTGCGCAAAGGCGCTCCTGGGACTGGGAAACACAACCGCCCGGCGCGAAGCGCTGGGAGTCCTCGGCAACCTGGCCGCTAAATCAGGTGAGACGAAGGTTCGCATTGACGCGATCCGTGTGTATGGGCTGGTGGCAGATCCGGACGAGATCATCGACCGCCTCAGCGGCCAGCTCGAAACCGAGACCGACCCTGCCATCCTGATCGCCCTCGCCAGCTGCCTGTGGGATGTAGACAACCTGCCCGCGGCTCGTGACAAGCTCCTGGGCCTGCTGGGCTCCCGCAACACGAGTGTCAGCCAGGAGGCGGCTCTTGCCCTTGCAGAAGCCGGCAACTTTGATGACGGGAGGGTCAAGAACGCCCTGAGGAGCCTGCGCAAGGAGCCCACCCCTCGCGGCAGGCGAGCCGACCTCCTCTACCGACTGATGAAGCTGGAGACACAGCTCGACCAGGGACTCTTCAAGGGGACCACTGTTCCCGCCGGCACCGACATGAAGAAGCTGCTGGCAAAAAAAGAGGAGCGGATCAGCGAACTCGAGGCACGACTCAAGAAGATGGAGAATTCCGGCAACGCCGCAGGCGCCGGCACCCAGGCCCGCGGCGACAGGCTTCTTGAAGAGATCATCGCAAAGGTCCAGAAGCTCTATGTCGACAAGGACAAAACCACCCGGGAGCGCCTCATCCGGGCCGCGGTCAAGGGAATGGTAAGCTCTCTCGATGACCACTCCATCTTCATGGAGTCGGAGGATTCAAAGAGCTTCGAGGAAGACATCAAGGGGCGCTACCCGGGGATCGGCGCCCAGATCACCAAGCCGCCAGGCGGCCCGCTCGAGGTGCTGCGGCCAATCTACGGCGGCCCGGCCTACAAGGCAGGCATTCTCTCAGGTGACCTGATCATCGAGGTAGGAGGCCAGCGCACCGGCAGGCTCAAGATGGACGCCATCAAGGACCTGCTGCGCGGCCCCAGGGGAACCGAGGTCAAGCTCAAGATCCTGCGAAGAGGCTGGAGCGAGCCCCGGGAGTTCCAGTTTCAACGAGCGACCATCAAGGTCAGCTCGGTTCACTACGACTCCCTGCCCGGCAAGATCGGCTATCTCAGGCTGCTGCAATTCGGCGGCTCGAGTGCCGAAGAATTTGTCGAAGCCCTCGACAAGCTCGAGAAGAAGGGCCTCGAGGGGCTGATTATCGACTTTCGCAACAACCCCGGTGGCTACCTGCCCGTTGCAGAGAAGATTGCAGACCTCTTCGTCCGCGGCGAGCTGCCGATCGTCACGCAGAAAGGACTCGAGGGTGAAAACAGCCCCGAGCGATCCTCTTATCCCACCGAGAAGAACACGCGTACAGGCTACCCGATCGTCTGCCTGGTGAACGAGTACAGTGCCTCCGCCTCCGAGGTGGTGAGCGGCTGCCTGCAGGATTACGACCGGGCCATCATTGTCGGCCAGCGAACCTACGGCAAGGGAAGCGTGCAGCGCCTGGTGGGTGTCGACAGCGAGAAGGGCTCCATGCTGAAGATCACCGTGCAGTACTGGTACCTGCCCCTGGGGCGCTGCATCAACACCATCCGTGATGAAAAGGGCCTGGTGAAGAAAGAAGGCGGAGTAGAACCGGACATCAGTGTGGAGCAGAAGCCTCTCCCCCTCTGGCAGCTGGAGGAGCGTCGCAAGCTGCGGGACAATGAAGCTCTCCTGCAATACACCGAGGAGAACCTGGATGCGCTGCGTCCCATCGCGATCCTGGGTGACGGCGGAAAGGCAGCCCGCTACCCCGGCCTGGACAAGGTCCTCTCTTCCCTCGATACAAGGGGTACCGAGAAAGATGTCCGCCAGGTCATCCGCAACATCCTCCGCCGGAAACTTGAGGATGAACGAGGACGCCAGTTTGCCGTCGACCTGCAGGAAGACCTCCAGCTTCAGCAGGGAATTCTCAGTCTCCTGGCGCAGATGAAAAAGAAGCCGGCGGAGATCGAAGACTATTCCTGGATCACACCGCAGGCTGTCCCGAAGAAGACTGAATAGAGGCCATAGCGGCCACAGGCTCCGGGCTTACTTGGAGCGTACGCTGCTGGAGGGTTTCAGCTCGCTGCGCGGGACATAGGAAACACGCCACTGGTTCTTCTCGCGTGAATAGCAGAAGACCGGGGCCACATCGAAGGCCTCTTCGAAATCATAGAGGTTTTCGAAGTCATCCATGGTGTCGCCTTCCTGTTTCCCCATCAGGTCATACTCGACGAGGTTGAACACCATGCGCCCGAAGTCACCGGTGTTCTTGAGGCCCCAGGCCTCCAGGACGGTCTGCGCAAGACAGCCGAACTGGTCGATGCTGTAGCGCTTCACTCCCTCGAGGAGCTCCTGTCCCCTGACATGCTGGCTGCCGTCCGGGGTCTTCCTGACCACGTTCTTGAGGGTGAAATCCAGAGCCTCGTAGATGAAATTATAGGCTTCGGCATCGAACCTTCTGTCGTTGCGAAGCAATGTCCTGAACTTCTCGGCGGCGGTCATCGGTGAACCCGGAATCTCTGAATACTTGACGGAGCCTCTCTGGCTCCGAGTACGTATTCATGATTTCGGCCGCCTGGCCGCAGATATTGAGACTAAATCCATTATTGCGGCTAGAGATTGTCCTCAAACCGGGAAAATCCAGACCGCCAGCCATCGGGGTGAGGATTAACGGACCATCGCAGAGGTGAGGAGCCCGCCCACCGAGTGAGCCTGCTTCACCGCCTGCTCCACCACCAGCTCGGCGCTGACGTTTCCATCAAGGGACCTGCGCAGGGACAGGAGCTCTTCCTGGAAGGCCGTCAGTGCATCGAGGTCGGCAGGAGCCACCGACTCGATACGGCAACGGGACCATTCCAGCAGCAGGGAGAGTATTGCCTGTGCCCGCTCACGGCTGTTCTCTGCATCTGGAAACATCTCCGAGAGAATCTTCCTCGGGTCTCCAGTACCCCAGCCCGCCTGGACAAGCCTCTGCAAGGCAGCACCAGCTTCCTGCTGCGTTGGTGAGGATTCCTGCCGGGCCCCGAGGTAGAGCCGATGGCATCTTGAAACGATCGTCGGCAGCAGGTTCCCTGTCGAGGCAACAGTCAGGATAATAATGAAATCGCCGGCGGGTTCCTCCAGGGTCTTCAAGAGCGCGTTGGCAGCGGCGTTGGACATGCGCTCGGCCCCTTCGATGATGGCGATGAAGGTGTGGTCGCGGCGGTAATGGCTGCGTGAGCAGACCTCGCGAATGGTGTCGATATCGATGATCGACTTCCCTTCCTGGGGGCCGTAGAGAGTCACTCCCGCATGGTTTCCGTGTTCGATACTGCGGCACTGCGCGCACTGACAGCCGGGCTGCGCTCCCTCGCCGCAGAACAGCGACCTGGCGAAGTCAAGACAGAGCCCTGTCTTGCCGCAACCGGCCGGGCCGGCCAGCAGGTAGGCGTGTGAGACTCGTCCCTTCTCAACAGCCTTGTTGAAGTACTCGCTGACGTGTTCGTTATTGGAGGAGGCCTGGTCCATCATCTCAGGGCTGCTCCTTCGGCAGGGCATCGAGCACCTGCTGGTGCACCTGCTCTATCGAAGCGCCACCATCGATCAGGATGAAGCTGTCTTTAAATTCTTCCGCCAGCGCCAGGAACCCATCCCGCACCCTGCGCTGGAATTCAATACCGCGACTCTCCATGCGGTCTCCATCGTCGAGCCCGGAGTGCGATGCCGCAGGATCAAGATCAACGAGAAAGGTAAGCTCCGGCAACAGGCCGCGGGTGGCAACCCGGCCGATCGAGAGAACCTCTTCAACCCCGAGGCCCCCCACGACACCCTGGTAGACAACGCTCGACCACAGGAAACGATCCGAGATCACCGCCTTCCCCGACTGGAGCTCGGGGCGGATGATCTTGTTGCACAGCTGAGCCCTTGCCGCCATGAAGAGCAGCACCTCCACCTCCGGCTGCAGGTCACCGCTGCCGGGATCCAGCAGGATCCTGCGGAGCTCTTCACCCAGGCTGGTCCCGCCAGGCTCGCGGCAGATCACCACCTCGCGCCCATTGCGTTCGAGATGCTCACCCAGGAGCCTCACCTGGGTAGACTTACCTGCTCCATCAACGCCTTCAAAGGCGACAAACATCCTGGCCTCCGGAAAACACCTGGCCTGAAAAGATACGCCAGGCCTTACTATTCAGCAGCCTTGAAGATCGAACGAGGATCGAGCTTCTGGAAATTGAAGCGGCGGCGCTTGCGACGAATTACCCTGCGAATCTCATCCACCTGGGCTTCCGCAGCGGCAACACCCTCGTTCACCAGCGAATCCAGTTCGCTGAAGTCTGACCAGTAAATCTGCCCTACTTCCGGTCGGATAACAACGTCGGCTTTCAAAATTTCCTGTTCGTTGAGGCGTGAGCAGGCGATCGCCTCTGACCGCAGGAGGACATCCAATCCACTGGGAAACTCCTCCACTTTCTCGATGCGGTTCAGGATATCGACCGCGATCAGAACATCAGGATTGAACTCGGACCGGGCAGCGCTCACCGGGACCGGGCAGACAATCCCACTGTCGGTCAACAGCCGGTCGTTGTATTCAACCGGTGGAAAGAAACCGGGAATGGAACAGCCCGCGAGCACCGCCTGGCGAATTGATTTCCTGGTGATGAGGACGTCATCTCCGCTCTTCAGGTCAAGCGCGGGGACCGCGAAGGGGATCTTCGTATCGGTGAACTCTATATCAGGCAGCAGGCTGGCGATCATCGTCGACATCTTTTCCCCCGGGAGGATCGATGTCTTGCGCAGCAGGTTGCTGAAGACATAGCCCTTCCGAACCCCGTTGATGACATTCTGCACCAGCCCGGGATTTGGCTCCTTGGACCCGGGAATCAGCGAGCTGTAGCTGTTGCGGGAAAACTCTTCACCGCCGAAATAATCGAGGGCCCGGCGGGTGATCTCCATTGCATCGACGTAGATGGAGTAGGCGGCGCCGACAATGGAGCCGGCGCTGGTTCCGACGAGGCAGTCAATCGGGATCCCCTCGCGCTCGAGGACCTGCAAAACACCGAGATGGGCAAGGCCCCTCACCCCACCACCTCCGAGCACCAGGCATACCTTGCAACGCTGCGCCATGACCTAACCCCTGGCTGCTTCCTCTCCCACCTTGTCACCGGAACGCAAATCGACGATTCGCTTTTCCTTCAGCTGGGTCTCCATGCCCAGCAGGTCGAGAATGCGTTCAAGTGGCAGGATATGAATGTCATTCAGACTCACCTCGGTCGCCAGGCGAAGCCTGTTGCCGATCGACTCGGAGATCTTGCCGTGATCTTTCCCGGCACACTGGCTGGCGAGCGCCAGGTTCAGATGGATCTCATCGACACCGTAGGGGTCGTCGTCTTTTTTCCGGATCACCAGCTGCCACTCCTCGACACGCTCATCGTTGTCGAGCTCTTCCTTGAACAGGTTGAGGTTCACCAGGGTGCCCTTGACCTTCGAAAGCTGGAAGTCCTTCATGTTGGATATACGCTCGAGATGGCTCGACATACGCTGCACGGTGCGCCCGCAACCGGGGCACTTCTCCCAGGTCATGCCACCGACGATGATATCTCCGGTGCGGTAGCGCACGATGGTGCTGGCCCTGCCGTCAAGACAGGTATAAACCAGCTCACCCGTCTCGCCCTCTCCCATCTGCTTGCCGGTGTCGGGATCGACGATCTCGACGATCTCCATGTCCGGGTAGAGATGGAAGCCCGCCTCGGCCTCGGCCTCGCACTCGATCCAGCACTTGCGGGACTCGGTGAAGCCCAGCACGCTTCGCACCGTCGGGTTGATCGAGCCCAGCCCACGCAGAAGCTCCTTGACCCGTGCGCGGTAGCCGGGAGTCACTGCATCGCCGCCAAGGGCCAGGCCCTTGATATAGCCGAGGTCCATGCCCTGGGAGTGCGCCTCGCGCAGAAGATGGTACACATAGCCGGGAATACCGACGAGATAGGACGGCTGCATCTTCTGGATCGCCGCCAGGATCCCCTCGGTACCCATGACCTTACCGCCGCCGGTATTGAGCGTGAAAATATTACCGCCGATACCGACATAGAATACCTGCCAGAAGGCCAGGTGCGGAGCGTAGGGAAAGAGGCTGATGGCCTTGTCATCGTTGGAGTCGATGTTTGCCACCTCGGCAATCCGCCGGCCGGCCTCCTTCAGGATGCTGAGGTCGTATTGCGACAGGGTAAACGCCGTCGGCAGGGCGCTTCGCCCGGTGGTGAAGAACACCGACACCGGCCGGTACTCATGCGCCAGGGATTCCTTGACCGCATCGGCGCCCCGGGTCAGCTTCTTCCACAACAGTGGGATCTTCTTGCTCAGCGGCCAGTGCTCACGGATGAGATCGGCGTTGGGCTGCAGGACAATGTTGCGCGGCTTGCGGGGATCTTCAGCGGTTGGAGCGATATCCGCCTTGCAGGTCAGGGGAAGCTTTTCGAGATCAGAGAGACTTTTGAAGGAGCCTGCGTGGAGGCCGGATTCGTCGAAGAGTTTTTTATAATAGGGGCTGAACGGGAGAACCTGCTCCCGCAGGTAGCGCTTGAGCAGCCGCAGCTGGTTGCCGCGGTACTCCTGGGGGGAGCGCTTGTCCCAGAACTTATCAGCCCGGACACTCTTCGTCATTGTCTCTTACTGGTGCTTTCTTGGTAGTTCAGTAGCTCTCGGTACCTGTTTTAACGGTTCTTTTAGTCGAACTTTGCTGCCCCCATATAAATGGTCTCGGAAAAGATTCCGAAACAAAGACTTACGACTGCTATTAAGTATACCGCCCATCCGGGGCCCTGACAACAGGACCCGTCAGCGGGAGTTCTGGCGATTGCAGCCAAAGGGGGCTGGCGGGTAGCCTTCGTCGCTCTTGACAAGCCGCCCTGCT
>CAJWZY010000034.1 GCA_913050545.1 uncultured bacterium
GAGATCTCCTGTTTTAAATCTTCAAAAGATGTTTTCCATTCTCGAATAAATATTTTTATAAAAGTATTGCTTCTAGGTTTTCCTCTTAAAAACATAGTTAGATCCTTTAATTAAGAATTGTGATTTTAGATTATCTATATTACGATTGTGTCTGCTTCAGCTTCAGTTAATGCTTCTCCTGCAATTAACTTTGCTTTAGCACTAGCTTTGTCAGTAGCTTTTTGTGCTACTGCCGCATCTTCTGCCGCTTCCTGCTCCTGCCCGAGTTCGGGCTCGGATACGGGCTCGGATACGGGCTGCTCCTCTTCCTCGTCCCAGTCGCGCGCCTTCTCCAGGAGGGATTTGAGATCGATCCCATATTCCTCTTCGATCCGGTCGAGTGCCGTCTCCCGGCGGTGACGCTCCTCCTGGTCCTTCAGCTGAAGGGCCTCTTTCCGGCCTGAATACTCCTTGATGACCGAGCGCACGCTCTCGCACTGCCTGTGAAGACCAGCCTCTTCCTGGGAGAGGAGCTGCTCTCTCTTCTCTTTGCTCTCGAGCTCCCCGACGAGCTCGACCTCCCGATCACCCAGCTCCATGAGCCGGCACCTGGCATCGACCTGGTCGTTGCGGGTCTGGAGAATTTTATCCCTGGTCAGGCTGATGGTTTTTCCCAGGTCTTCGCAGCGGGTTTTCTGGTCTTCGTAGTTCCTCTCCTGCCGCTGGAGGAACTCGTTGATGTTCTCCTCTTCATGCTCCACCTTCCCCAGGCCCAGCTTCGCCTCAGAAACCCCATCTTTTGCAGATTCCGCTTCTTCCTTCAACGATCCCAGCTCCTTTTCGAGCTGTTCAATCGAGGTTTCCGCCTCTGAGCACTCTGAATCAAGCCGTGCAATCTCGCTGGAATGATCTGACTCAACCTGGCTCTTGCGCGAAATATCCCGGAGCACTTCAGCTCTCTCCTGGATATTCACTTTTATTTCCCGCTGCAGCTTCTCTACCTCCCTGGCGGCCTGCTCGATCTCTCCCTCACAAACCATCGCCAGGCGCCGGGCATCGTCTGCTGAGCGTCCCTTGTTTCCCCGCGCAAGACGCAACTTGCCGAGCTTTCCCCTCAACGCCTCGATCTCCCCCTCCAGGCAAATGCAATCGCGCTCACGAACCTGGATGGATTCACTGAGCCTGTCCAGTTCGGCTCCATCGGAAAATCCGCCCTGCCCGGTTGCAGGCGCCGAAAGTCCACCCCAGGGTTCAAGCAGCTCCCCGGCAGGCGTAACCATCCTGCAGTTTCCCGCTCCGTTTCGGGAAAGGGAAAAAGCCCGGGCGACATCCTCTACCAGCAGCACATCTGCAAGCAGCTGGTCGGCAACCGCTTCAAAGCCGGCCTCCACCTCAACAAAATCCCGCAGGGGTCCGAGCACCCCGTCTGCCCGGGGAAAAGAGACCGCTACCGCCGGGGCAATACGATCGAGCGATATAATCCCCGCGCCCTCCCCGTCCTCCCGCCTGACACAGCCGAGCAATTCGAACACACCCTCCTGTCCTTCGACGATCACCGCATGGTTCATATCCCCAAGGGCGACCTCCAGGGCGGTGGCATATTCATCCTTGACCCGGAAGACCGACTGGACCTTGCCATGCAACTGCGCTGCTTCCTCAAGCTCACCTGAGCGCCTGGAAAAAACAGCCGAGCTGTCCTGCAGGGAGTTCAGTGCCTCGAACCGCGAGGTGTCGCGGTTGAGCTCCTTGCGCATCCCCCGCAGCTTCTCCTCCAGCTCCTCTATGCGAGCTTCGAAGGTCTCCATCGCCTGGGATATTTTTTCCCGCTCACGCTCCACCTGCCCGAGGGCGCCCCTGCTTTCTTCTGTCTTCTTCTCAAGGTCATCTGCCCCGACCAGGCAACGCTGCAGGGCCTCCTCCTGCCGATGGATGGCCCCACCGTAATGAACCTCTCTCTCTCGGAGGCTCTTGAGAGTGGCCGTGGTTTCTACCAGGAGGTTGTAGGTAGCTGCGCGTTCCTGCAGGCCCTCCACCAGGCCCTCTTTCCGGGACCCAAGCAGGCGTTGCAGATCCGTTACCTGCCCCCGGCGGAGCCTCAACTCTTCCTTGGCGTCCGAAAGCACAGACCGGCAGGCATCGAGGTTGGACTGGAGACCACCGGACTTGCTGCGCTCCTGGTGCACCTGCAGTCGTGTCCGCTCCAGGCTGGCTGCGGCCTGCTTCAGCTCCTCTATCCTGGCTGATTCTTCCTCAATCAGCTCCACGTACCTCTTATCGGCGTGGTTGATCTCTCCCCTGGTACGCTCCCTGGCGAGACGTTCCTCCTCAACCCTGTCCCGGGATTGCTGGAGGTTGCGCCGGAGCTGTTCTCTCTCACTCCGCCTGGATTCGATCTGCTCCCCGAAACGGCGCAGTTCATCCTCCTGGCTCTTGATCTTCTCCAGCACTTCATCGAGCCCGGTGGAGAGCCTGGAGCCCTCTACCATCGATCCCTGGTAGGCATCGAGGGCTATGCGGACCCGGAGATCCCGGATGCGATCAGAGTAGGCCTGGTAGCGCCTGGCCTTGCTGGCCTGGGCCTTGACGCGCCGGACCCTCTTGCCCACCTCATCGATAAGATCCTGCAGCCTGCTGAGATTATCCTCCACCCGCAACAGCGCCCTCAGGCTCTCGGCCTTACGAACCCTGTACTTGGAGATTCCGGCTGCCTCTTCGAAGACCACCCGCCGGTCGGAATTACTGGCCTGCAGAAGGACATCGATCTTGCCCTGCTCCAGGATGGAATAGGAGGTGGCTCCAAAACCCGTATCGAGGAAGAGGGTCTTGATGTCCTTGAGGCGACAGGGCTGCTTGTTGATGAGGTATTCACTTTCACCACTTCTGAACAGGCGCCTGGTGACCGCGACCTCTGTGAAGTCGATATCGAAATACCTGTCGGCATTGTCAAACACGACCGTGACCTCAGCATATCCAAGCGGCTTGCGGTTCTGGGTGCCACCGAAGATGACATCCTGCATCTCCGTGCCCCGGAGCCCCTTGGGAGACTGGCTGCCAAGGATCCACTTGAATGCATCGACTACATTCGATTTCCCGCAGCCATTGGGCCCGACGATTCCCGTAACGCCGGGCTTGAAATCCAGGCTCGTACGGTCCGCGAACGATTTAAAACCTACCAGCTCAAGCTTCTTCAGATGCACCTTGAAACGCCTCTCTTCACTTCCAGGCAGGGAAAGCCGCCAACCCTGGCGGGCAACTCCCGGAACCGTCTTTCACTTCTTCAATTCCTGAACCGACCGCCTGCTCACTCCTCTTTAATTACCGTCGCAGCCTGCGACGAGAAGATCTCCTGGGCTCCCGCAAGGAACCCGCAATACTGCTCATGGCTGATTGAAGCCGAGCTCAAGCCGGTCCCCACAACTCCTGCGCGGGGAACAACTGTCGTTAAATAAGGAGCAAGGAGCTCCATTGATCTCAGGGGATCCGGGTCCTGGGATCGAACACCGGAAGAATAGAGCGCCCCGGCTTCTTCAAGACCCCGGACATTCTCGGGATACAGGCGCCCATCCATAGCCTGGAGCCGCCTGATCTCCCCCCGGTTGCGGCTCTCCTCCAGGACCAGGGATAACCCGAGGCGATTCTCCTCCACCTCGAGCCGCTCCTGCAACCCGCCAATAATTTCCAGCGCCTTGTCCCCTGCGCGACCTGACTCATGCAGCTGAGCTCCGCAAAGATAGCGGACGCATTCATTCAGGCCTACCAGCCCGATAATTCCCGTAGCCCCCTCCTCCAGCAATCTCCCATCGGCGCCAATCCCTGCGATGCCACATAAAGCCGCAAAGGGACTCTCCTCTCCGGAGAAAATCCTGGCCAGCAAACGGGTTCTTTCCCGGATCCCCTTAACGGCCAGCGCCACAATTTCATCCAGCTCAGTTTCAATACTTGCTCCGCCGCCTCTCGCGGAACGGTACGCCGCCCGCGGCAGGTTGATCGTCGTCTTTCCCGCGACAAGAACAGGCTCCCGGGTACCGTGCTGAATCCTGCTGCAGGACAGCGGCACCAGGTCGAACTCTATACCCACCCCGGCAAGCAGCACCAGCCTGGTGGCCAGCTCCTCAATCTCCCGGGTGTTTAAAGGCGAGATGCGTATCAGTAAATGCGGCGCCTCCCCTCCTCGGCGAACCCCCTCAACGAGCGAGTCAAAAAACTCCCCGTAGCCAGCCCGCGCCGTCTCCACCTCGATTACGAGTTCGGGAACAGCATCGAGCTGTCCCGGCGAAGAAAGAGGAAGGCTGTCAACCCCGGCCGGAGTGAGCGGCACATTCGAGACCTGGATCTCCCTGGACACCAGCTCACCAATCCCAGGCTCCTGGAGCGAGAGGACGTCCTGGAGACCAGCCAGAAGCCTGTAGCAGCGCAGCGGATTGCCCAGGTCATGGACATAAAACCTGCCGTTGCGGTGCGCTCTTGCCACCTCGGGCGACAGGACCTCCTCCAGCGAATACTGAAGGAGCATTCTCCGGGCGATATCCTGTTCAATCTCCCGCGGAGTCGAACGCAAGCCCTGCGAAGTGCCGGCAGCTTCGCCATGGACCATCTTCTCGAGGTCGTATTTTGGCAGGCTCAGTGGGGCCTGTTTCTTCAGCTTGGCATCGTAGCCCCGCTCAAAGAGCTCGTTATCCACCAGCTCCCTGATGAGTGAAGTCGAGATCAACAGGATCCCGGTACGAAGGACCTTCGCCTCGACACTGGCCGCAATCTCCTCTGCTACCGAGGGATCAAGATCAGCCTCCCTGATGAGTGCTGCAGTAATCAGTGCTTTCTTCCAGGAAGAGACTCCCGCATCTGTTTTCTCAACTGCCGGGAACTCTCCAGGCGTCCCCTTCTCCGGCGGCCCCTTCTCCTGGCGCACCTCCAGGGTCTGGCGCAGAACCTCGCGCTTCCGGCGGTAGAGGATATAAGACTTGGCGAGCTCTCCGCAGTCGGGGCGCGACATGAGGACCTTCTCCACCACATCCTGGATCTCTTCGATGTGAGGAATACCGTCCTCCCTCGATCCGGATATCTCGGTAACCAGGAAGTGCCCGACAACCTCCGCCAGCTCGCGCGCATACCCCGCGTCTGCGGCGCCAACGGAAAGCTGGGCGCGGTAGATCGCATCCGAGATCTTGTCCAGGTCAAACGGAACGACCCTGCTATCTCGTTTTCGCACTTCGCGGATATTCATCATGCCATTGGCCCTGGCCTTTACTCGACCGGCTCGATCCTCTGCGGTAATTCGTCTTTCAGTCGAAACCCGCAACAGTGTCACACAATTGGTGGGCAATGCTCAATACCACTCAGTGCAGGACTTCATCTTTTAGCTCGCCCACTGCAGAGGAAGTGCAGGCGGCTGGCGAACGGCGCAAGGGCTCAACGGCCTCGTGGAATTGTTCCACATCGGTAAACTCCCTGTAGACGGAGGCAAACCGCACATAGGCAACCTGGTCGATTTCCTTGAGGATCTCGCTGACATGCTCCCCCACCGCGCGGGTGCTGACCTCGTTGTCGTACTTTTCAAACACCTCGGTCTCAACCCGGCTGGCTATGGCCTCCAGCTGTTCTTCAGAGATAGGACGTTTCTTACAGGCGAAACGAAGTCCCTGCAGAATCTTGTCCCTGTTGAAATGCTCACGCCGCTGGTCCTGCTTGACCACCAGCCGCGGAGCGGCCTCAATCCTCTCATAGGTAGTGAACCTTTTATCGCACCCCAGGCACTTGCGCCGCCTGCGGATTGAATTGCCCTCACCTATGACGCGCGAATCGACAACCCTGTCGTTGTCCTTCTTGCAAAAGGGACATTGCATATACGAAACGAAGCTCCTCTGTAATAACCGCGTGAACCTCCGCAACTGCAGACAGTTACGGCCGAACCAGCCTGCTGAACCATCCTGCTGAACGGCCCTGCCGGGCGGCCGCTCTTCACACGGACCGACCCGGGGCCTCTCCAACAACAGGAGGGCTCTCCTATCTTCTCTTCTCCTTCAAACTTCTCTTCTTCTCTTCTTTTTTCTTCTTCTCTTCTGTCCCGCTGCTGTGGGGACGGGTCCATTAATTAACACACAACTACCTGTGGTGCAAGGGGTAGTGTTATCGGAGGGCGACCTTTTTAAGGTCATTTTCCGATGCAGAAACTGGAAAAGACATGAGCCAACACGTCATCGGGCGTCACCTTGCCGGTGAGATCCTCCAGGCACCGCAATGCATCCCGCAGATCAGCCGCTGCAAGCTCAAGGCCCAGTCCCGCAGTGAGGGCCTCCAGGGCTCTCTCAAGAGCGCTGGAGGCGCCCTGGAGAGAGGATTCCTGGTGTGCACTGACCAGGAATTCCGGCGGGGCCCCGTCCTTGACAGCCGGGCTGGAATTATTCAGCGCCTGGAAACGAACGGCCTCCCGCAGGCTGGCGATTCCAGTTCCCCTGAGAGCGGAAACGAACAGGGCAGCGGGGTATTGCCGCCGGAGAACAGCCTGGGCCCCCTCGTCCAGGAGATCAGCCTTATTGAACACCAGCAGCTTTACCCTTGAATCCAGGGCACCACAGGCCTCCAGGCTCATGACAGGATCACTGGCGGCATCGACCAGCCAGAGGACCGCATCGGCATGCTCCAACTCGAAGCTGGTGAGGCGCTCGACGGCAGCCCTGGTCTCTGAACTCATTTTTTCATCAAGCCCTGCGGCTGCAGCCTCTGCCGGGCAAGCTCCCGCAAGATCGATCCACATCATGGCAAGGCCAGCTTCGCTGGTAACTCCCCGTACAGGGTCGCGAGTGGTTCCGGCCAGCTCAGACACGAGTGCCTCCCTGTTGCCCAGCAGGGCATTGAGAAGACTCGACTTTCCTGCATTGGGCAGCCCCGAGAGAACACAGCGAAACCCGTCCCCCCCGGCCATGCGCAGCGTGGTGGATTCACCCAGAGACTCCAGCGCCGCCGCGGCCTCTTCCAGGCCGGCCGAGATCTCTCCAGCAGCCAGCTCGGGGAGATCCTCATCGGAGAAATCAATGCAGCTCTCCAGCAGTGCAAGCGACCTGGTGAGAAGACCCGAAACAGCCCCGGCCTTCGCCCCCAGCTCTCCCGCCAGGCCGCGCTGGGCTGCCCGCAGCTCCGCCTCCCCTGTGGCACTGATCACCTGGGCGACGGCCTCGGCCTGGGCAAGGTCGATACGGCCGTTTCGAAAGGCGCGCAGGGTGAACTCACCGGGCCCTGCCCAGCGCACCCCCTCCTCGAGGGCAAGCCTTCTTGCCACGAGGCCCATCAGTGGAAGGCTGGCTGGCAAATGAATCTCCACCATATCCTCACAGGTATAGGAGCGCGGCGCCCTGTAGACAATGACCCAGCACCTCAGCAGCAGCTCATCTACCTGGAGGTCAAGCCCGACTCCTTCGAAACCTTCACAGCTCTCCAGCAAGCCAGCCTGCGGAGCGAGGTTGCCGACAGCAGCGATTGAGTCCGGTCCACTCAGACGCAAAACACCACGGGCGGAGGTTCCTGCAGCTGTCGCCGAAGCGAGGATCGTTCCATCGAGCACGGCCTGTCCTCCCTGGTTCGGGTGGTATTGCCTCAGCGCTTCCTGCGGCGGTTCTTTTTCTTCTTCGCCGAGGTTGGAGCGGGCCTCTGTCCTGCCGACTTGTTTTTTGCCGGGTAGAGGGGCTCCTGGGGAGCCGAAACGGTGGCAACACCCTCCGTCTCGATATCCTCTTTCGCCAGCTGCGCCTTGATGATCTTACTCTCAGCAATCCCCAGGGCCGCACTGGTCATGATGTAGAGCATGAAGCCGGCGGGGAACGAATAGAAAATGAAACCAAAACCGATCATCATGAATTTCATCATTTTCTGCTGCGCCGCCTGCTGAGGCTCTTTCGCTTTTGGCTGCATATAGCTCTGGTTGACCAGGGTCAGGACCACATACAGAATCGGCAGGATATTGAGGTGTCCATAGAATGGCCAGAAATCGAGGAGGCCGACAGTGTATTGCGACCCCATAATCGACCGGTCCAGCATATCGGGCCTGGTGAGATCCTGGATCCAGAGGAAGCTCGCCTGGCGTAATTCGACCGTGTAGTCAAGACTCCAGATGATTCCAATCCAGATCGGCATCTGCAGGAAGATCACCAGGCAGCCGAGCATCTGCTTGGCTGGATTCACATTGTGCTTCTTCCATATCTTCTGAACCTCCTGGGAGTATTTCATACGGTCAGTGCCGTATTTTTCCTGCAGGGCGTCCATCTCGGGCTTGATCTTGGCCATCACCTTACCCATGCGCATCATGCCGCGCTGGTTTTTACGGGTGATCGGGTGCAGGCAGATCTTGACGAGAACGGTCAGCAGGATGATGGCTGCCCCCCAGCCCCCGGTGATCCCATGCAGGAGGTGGAGAATCCCCATGAAAAATTTGATCAGGCCGCTTGTCATACCCAGGTCATTCGCCCCATCCAGGCTCAGCTGATCCCCCTCTTTTATGAAATCACCGAAGCGGGGACCCAGGTAAAGTCCGAACTCGATGGTCTGCGTTTTCTTCGCCGGCAGCCTGGGAGTACACCTGAACCCGACTTCAAGGCTATTCCTTCCCTTCAGGCTTTCCTTCAGTTTTTCATCTTTTACTGCACCCAGGGGGTAAGCAATCTTATTGGCGTACAGCCCCACGACACCCTCATTGAGGGGCTTCTCATCCCTTGGGAACATAAGAGCCGTAAAGTATGAGTTGACCGTCGTCAGCCAGGCGACATCTTTGTTGCCCTCAAGGGCCGGGATGTCATCCGGATCATAAATATGAGTTTCGGCTCCATTCCTGTTGGAATAGTTGGTCCCATAGGCAAACTGCATATCAAGACCGACCCACCTGCCGGATGTCGAAGCGATGGCGCAGGGGCCATAGAGCCTGAATGGGAAGGACCCGATCGTCTTGTCCGAGGTTAATTCAATCGTGACGTGCAGAAGGCGACCATCTGCGTATTTCGGAGCATCACCAAGGAGCTTGTCGAAATCCCCGGGGGAAGCAGGGGAGATTTTCTTACGGACCTGAACCTTTTTGCCTTCGAACTCGACTGTCTTCTCGAAGATGATCTCCCTCGATTGATCATCCCTTTTAACAATCTTCTCGCTCCAGCGACCGTTCCAGCCCTCTTCTTTGTCATCTTCGGCCTTACCGGTCAATGAACCCATCTCGAGAAGAATGCGGCCTCCCTTTCGTTCCAGGAGAAGCGGTTGTTCCTCGCGGTCTTTATCCCCCTCCACCGCAGTCCAGCTGTCGAGAAGCGTAACACCTGCGATGCCGCCTTTTTCGGAATCAACAGCCACCCTGAACCGGTCGGGAATAAACTCTTCCCGGGTCCTGTTGATTCTGAAAAGCTCTCCGCCTATCCCATTGTCGTTGTAATTTATCAGCTCCGCAGGGGCACTGCTGCCAAAGGTCAGTGCATAGCCTGCTTCGCTGTCGCCATCATCCAGCTCTGCCTCGATGGCGATGCCAGCTGCATCCACCACTGCAGCCTCATCCCTGTCCTCAGCCGACAGGATTGCCAGGCGGTCAGACTGGCGCAAGGCAACCCATTCGGTATTTCCTTCCTGCTTCGGGGGCGCCTGGTCGAAGCCCCAGCTCTTAACCTCACCATCCACACGGCTCGCTACAACAACCCGCCCCCCTTGCGCTGAAAAAGATGGGCCGCGAATACGGTACCGCCGGGACTCCGCAGGCTTCTCCTCAGCGGGCTTGTTACCGTCCTCTTTGAAAGTCAGCTCAACGCTTAATTGCTGGATTCCATCTGCACTGGAATCCTTGTCAGTGATCACCCTCGTGATCGTATAACCACCCGCCTTCCCCTCATCTTTCCAGACGTGCTTTTCAGGAGCTTTGTCTTCCTCCTCGAAGTTTACCGTATCCCCCTCGATGCTCAAACCCGCCGCACCAGCAGAGCCAGCAAGCTCTTTGCCGTCCTTGAAGATGCTCCCGCCCTTCAGCTCGATTCCGGCAGATGTGGGAGAGGGCTTTTCCGGTTCAACAGGTTCAACAGGTTCCTCAGGCTTCCCCTGGACCGGTTCAGCGGGCTTTCCCGGCTCAAGCTCGGCCGGGGCAGATTTCTTCTCACCTGGCTGATCATCCCCACCCTTCAATTCCGCTGCGGCCCCTTTATCGATCTTCTCGGGCGGGGGAGGCTGCATCTGCACCCAGAAAAACATCAAGGCGGCAGAACAAATAAAGGCAAGTATGTAGCGCTGTACCATTCGCAGGAAGACCCGTTAACCAGTTCCATGAAATCAGCAGGAGCAACAAACAATAAAGTGTTGCGGGGGAAAGTCCACCCCTGTCCTTACTTACTTTGTCCCGCCAACCGGCCCGGGGACAGAACATAGCCCCTTCCGCCTTCGCAAGTTCCTACAATAAAAGGAGATCCGGCGGGCCTGCGAAGCCCCCTCCAGGCGAGCAAATGCCGTATGCGTCGGCTGCTGAAAGAGCGCCTGGAAACACTACGGCCGCTGCGAACGCCCTTACTTACCCTCTTTCAGCCTCTCAGCGAGATACTCAGGGAGCCCCGGGTTTTCTTCAAACCTTTTGAGGGTGCGCTCGAGATCGTATTCAATGCGGCGAAAGTAGATCGCCTCGTCATCGATGATGACGTAGGAAGCCCTTGAATCCCCATCGCGAGGCTGTCCGACCGAGCCGACATTCACCATAATTCGCTCGGGACGGGTGCTGTACTCGTAGCGATTGTCAATCTGCGCCGGGTCGAGGAAGAGATAGGGAACCGACTGCGCAAAAACGCCCGGGTGATGGGTATGCCCTGCGAAACAGACCTTCCAGGACAGATCCGGTGGTGAATCAAAGATCTCGTCCATCTTGGAGCGGTCACGGATATCCTGCTTGAAAACGTACTCCCTGGTGGGATCCCTCGGAGACCCGTGCACGTAGAGAATCTCCCCCTCCTTGTGCTGCTTGGCGAGGCCACCGATGAAATTCCACATTTCACGGTTCTCTTCCTCGGGACAGTCAGCAAGGCTGAGTTGTTCCTTGGTCCAGTCGATGGCCGCCTTGGCCTTGGGATTGAACCCGATCGGACCGAACAGGACGGCCTCTTCGTGGTTGCCCATGAGGTTCAGGCCACACTTACCGGCCATGAGAATGCATTCGCGCGGATCCGGGCCATAGCCGATGAGGTCGCCCAGGCAGTAAATGTCCCCGCACCCCTGCTCTTCAATATCAGCCATTACGGCTTCAAAAGCAGCATGGTTCCCATGAATATCTGAAATGACGGCACGCTTCAAGGGAAGTACACCCCAATACATGCGGTTAAATTCAGGAAGCAACCCGGAGATTTTTTCTCCCGGCTTCTCCCCGCAAGGAAAACGGCCCTCAAGCAATGGAAGAAGCCCGCTCCGACCGACCGGGCCAGTAAATACAACCATCGCTTACTGATCGCCTTGAGACGAACAAGAGCTTCTACATTTCGTAAGACCCGGCAAAACAAGGGGCTTATGATTTTAAGGTGGGTACGATAACCCTCGATTCCGGGTCTGTCAAGCGTCAACGACTCACCTGCCCCTATTCACAAATATCGTCTGCTGTGGGATCAGGGCCAGGATCCGGGAAGGGAGCCGGCGGATTGCCAGCCTGGTCGTCGGTGTCTCTCAGATAGCTCAAGAGCCTCATCAGGTCACCAAAATTGAGATGCCCATCATCGTTGAGATCAGCGGAATCCCGGTTTTCGGGCCAGGTGCCAGCACCTCCGAAGAGAAGGCTTGAAAGGAGAGTCACATCGGAGTCGGTGACCTGTCGATCTCCGTCAATGTCACCGCGGACAAACTGGGGAGGCATCTCGTAATCGAGCTGGACCTCGCTCTGGATAACAGTTACCGGATCCCGCACAAGGACCTGGACCAACCCGGCTGAAGCCCTGCTCGGACAGAGGAAGCTCAGGTGCTGCGCAGAGTGGAAAACAAACCCGGACCTGTCCACCTCCACTCCATCAACGAACACTTCGCAGCGGGTGGTAAACCCGTTTCCGAAGACATCAACGGGGCTTCCACCGCACACTGTTACCGATTCCGGCTGGATAAGGTTGACCTCGATGAAATTGGCCGCCTGCTTCTGCTCCTGGGAACACTCACCCGCAATAATCCCGAGCGGAGTCGGCAGCGAGATGATCTCGAGAGCATCTGCGGCGGGATCAAGAGGGTCCATCACCTCGACTGAGACAAACGCCTCGTCTCCGACGGGAAGACCCTCCTGTGGTGCTCGAACGAGCATGCTGCGACCATCACTGGAAACAGCTGGACGGCCGGAACGGGCAAAATGTTCCGCCACCAGAGCTTCACGGCCATCGACCTCGAGCTTCACGACAGTACTGCTGGAGAAACCTGTCCCCTGGAGCTCAATAAATTCGCCGCATTCAGCTCTCAGCGTTCCGATGTCCACGCCAAGCAGGCTGGGAGCCTCAAAAGAATAAGCCTCGCTGAGCACCACCACCTGGGAACCGACGGTAATTTCCACATCATAAGCTATGCTGTTTTCCAGGGGGATCATCGCCGGGCG
>CAJWZY010000035.1 GCA_913050545.1 uncultured bacterium
TCCTTGAGTCTAGTGAGCTTCTGCCAGGGAAGCGGGGGTGTTATCTGCGTGGAACGCTCCTGGGTATCGAGGTTCTCCTCGGCCTGACGGGAATCGGTGCCGGCAGGGCTGGGGAGAAGGTCGGGCGTTTTCTCGATACGGAACACCCGGAGCTCCTTCTCGCTACGGGATTCGGAGGTGGACTGACAGGCACGGTCAGCAGCGGCGATATCATCCTCGCGCAGAAGGTGGTGGAGGCTTCTCGTGGCGACCAGGAACCGCGCGAACTTGAGACCGATGAGACCCTGCTGGAAGCGCTGGGGGCAGTCTCAATCCCTTCTGCCACGGTTTGCCGGGGCTCACTGCTTACGGTGGAAGATGTGGTATGCTCCGCGAGGCAAAAGCGCGCATTGGGTTCGCGCTACGGAGCAGAAGGAGTCGATATGGAATCTTATGCAATTCTCCGCGAGGCGCTCAAGAGGGGGGTTCCCTGTATTGCTGGCCGGGCGGTCCTTGACGAGGCTGGATTTGACCTGCCCCGGGGGCTGGACAGCATTCCCGATTCCGATGGACGGCTGGATGCGATGAAGCTTGCAGCCCTGGTTCTTCGTCGCCCCTGGTCGATTCCCGGGCTTTTCGCTCTTCGCTCCAGGAGCCTGCGCGCCTCTACCAGTCTCGCGGCGTTTGTGAAGGCGGCGGTTCTTGCCCGAAAGGATTCCAGCCACGATGCCTGAGAGTACTCTCGACCCGGTTGAGCTCCATCTTCTTCACCATTGCCGGATCCGCGAAGTATTTAATGCGCCTGAGCTGGGCCGGTTGCTGGGTAAGGAGGGGCTTGACCTTTCGATGACCGATCAACCGGAGGCCCTCAAGATCAGGATCGAGGCTGGCCTCGCGGTGCTTGAGCGTCGTGTTCTCGCCTCCATCTCCGAGGCGCTGCGCCTCCAGGCCCGGGCCTGCGTGCTCATCGGGATCCTGCTTGGGATCCTGGTGGGAATCGGCATCTCGATCCCGGGCCAGCCGCAGGCAACGCATTATGCGATGATCGGCGGGCTGGTGGTGGCGGGCTCTCTGCTGGTCTTCCTGGCTAAGAAGGTGCTGAGTGTGCGTAGCGATCTCAAGTTGCTGGCCAGGCTGCGTGGGCGTTACCACGGCCTGCTAGAGAGCTGCTGTGACATTCCACAGCTACAGGCAGCTGCCAGCCTGGTCTACGGAGAAATTCTCCAGGTAGGCGGCGAGCTGCCCGAAGAGCCGGATGGCAGAACATAGCCCCGTCTCTTAACCGGATTTTTCCGGGTGGAGTATTACCTGGGCTGCAGGGCGGTTGCCGGGACGCTGTCGTCGACCTTGACCGCGATTTCCGACTTCAGTGTCTGGGCCTGGATGAGCCAGTCCTTGTGTTCGACACTGTAGTCCGCGGGGATGTCGGCGGCAAAGACCTTCTCGATGGCAGCCAGCGCCCGCTGGTGTTCCTCCGCATCGGCCAGGGCCTTTGCCAGCAGGAGCCAGTTTTCTCCGAAGGTGGGAGCCTTGCCACAGGCCGCCTCCAGGGTAGCGATACCTTCCTCGAGACTTCCAACGGAGAAGCCGGCGAAATCATAATCCGAGGCCTCGACAATCAGTGTGCCAAGGACCCTGGCCGGGCCACCGTGGTCGTGGGTGCCGTCAAGCTCGTGTGCCACTTCGAGGCAGTATTTCATCTCCCGCAGGAGCTTGGATCGAGGTTCTTTTATCGTTTCCAACAGGGCACCGATGCAGATGGCCGAATAGTAGTAGGCCTCGACCTGCACAGATGTCTTCTGTCGCGCTTCGCGTCCCAGGTAGATGCCCTCGAGCGCGTATTTCTTTTTCTCGGCGGGATTTTCGTGGTTCAAGGCCAGCCAGGCACAGGCCCGGACGCCGCGCCAGAGAGACTGGTAATTGTTGCCGGGCGAAACCGAATCTTTCGAGGTGCCCAGGGAGTGTGATACCCGGTAGATCGTACGAGGCTCAGCGTAGCTCTGGTCGATCTCGTTAATTCTTTCTTTGAGAACCGTGACCGGCAGCGGCGCCACATTCAGGGAGGGTTTTGGTTCGGTTCCGGAAACAGCCGTTGCCTCATTGTATGCGCAGCCGCTTCCCATCAACGCCAACGCAGTTGCTGCCACGGCAAGAGCCAGCAATGGAGTCCTGTTATTTTTCATTCTTCTCTCCTCTTTCAAAAAGGTACTTCTTTTCAATTTCACCCATCCAGCCGGGCCGGATCTTACGGAATCCCTGACAGCCCATCTGCTGCACAATCTCTCTGGCCTCTTTGACCGTTGAGATTTTTTCCATAGCGTTCATCAACAGGCGCTGCTCTTCACTGACAGCCTCTGTCGATTTAAGTGCTCCTCTGAAAGCAACTATGACAGCAGGAGGATAATATTCCGATTCGATAACTTTCTCCACTTTTTTCAGCCGCCCCAGTTTTTTCATCGATTCGTACTGGTTGCCATGCAGGAGCACGGCCTGGACCCTGTTTTTACCGAGCTGGTAGAGGGCAGAGGATACTTTCGTCGTTGGTTTGGGAACCCAGGATCCGGTTCCTTTCCATCCCGCAAGTGCTGCTGTCGCTTTTGCTTTGGGAGGGAAGAGGATCCTGCTGACGAATTTCGGCTCATGGAAGGGGCCACCCATGACCACCTTTCCGTCCAGGTCAGCAGCTTTTTTCACAGTGCCTTCAGATGCCACAAGCACATATTTTTCAAGAGGATACGCCTCCAGCAGGGGCCTCATTCCAAAGCGATCAGCGTATTCGAGGTAGAATCCGAGGCTGACAATCCCTACAGCGGGTAGCTGTTTATCCAGCTCTTTGAGTGCCTCTGCGGGATCATTCTGGTAGCTCAGGGCTGGTTTCGGGAGGTTTGTGGAGGTGGCGAGGTAGTTGCCCAGCCGCAGCAGGAATCCTTCAGCTGCCCTGGGGGATCCTGGTCTTCCCGGTTGGATTACGGCAAGACTGGAGGCGTCCTCATCGCCGCGACTTTTTTCTGAAACCAGCAGAAAAAAAAGGCAGATCAGGACAAATATTCTCATTTTCAGCATCGACTCATACCCCCGGACGTTGGGTCCGCTGTATTCAAACACGCCCCCGGCAAGGGCGCAAATGCTGAGAGCCTTGTGCCAGCTACTTTCTCTCGAGCAGTTTCAGGAGGGCCGGCAGGAGAAAAACGGTAGCCGCAAGAACACATCCCAGGCCGGCGATCATCATCAGGCCAAGGCTCGCCACTCCCCGATGGCTCGCGGTGGCCATGGCACCGAAGCCGATGATGGTTGTGAGGAAGGAGAGGGTGACGGCGGCCGCTGTTGTCCGGCCGATGGTGGAGGCAGACTGGGTTTCCCGGAAGCGATGAACGATGTGAACGCCTCCATCGACGCCGCAGCCGATAAGGATCGGCAGGGCGAAGAAGTTGGCGAGGTTGAAGTCAAGTCCGAGGAGGGGGAGGAGCTCGAGAAGCCAGAGGAGACCGATCGTGAGCGGCACCATCGCCAGCAGGGTCAGCCGCAGGCTGCGCAATTCAAGAAGGAGAAAGAGCAACACGATTCCGTAGGAATAGAGGGCCGCTTTTTCAAAGCCCTCCCGCATCCGGCCCGCTGATTCATGAACCTGCACGGGGGCACCGGTCACCTCCGGATCAATCTTCCTCATGGCCGTTATGAAGCGCTTCATGGAATCTTCCTGCCAGAGGTCTTCGTTGGCGTAGGCGTAGACGATGAAGCGGTCACCATCGTGGGAGACAAAGCGCTTCCTGAGGATGTCCGGAAGGTTGCCGGGGGAGATGGGCTCCTCCTCGATAAGGGCTGAGCGCAGGGATTTCAGCAGGCCGTTGAGGTCCCCGATCCAGGCCTGCTGGAAAGAGCCGAGCTTCTTCACTGCCCCCGGGAGGGCCGCCCCGCTGAGGAGCTCAATGATCTCTCCCGCCCCGTCGGCAGCGGCGAGCAGCCGCCCGGCGAATTTCCCGGCGGCCTCTTCAGCCGCCTGGGAGATTGTGTCAGCCAGCCCGAAGAGGTTTTCCTGCAGACGCTCAAGGGACTCTCTCAGTGCCGGGAGGTCAACATCACCTGAGGCCCCGGGTATCTCGATCTCCCCGAGTACCTCGCGGGCAGTCTTCAGCTGCTCAATTTTATCCTCCTGCCCGGTGGGAATGTAGTCCAGCACGCTCTCGGTCTTTGAGACGATCTTGTCGGGGAGGGCATCGAGCGCCTGTTTTTTCGCCAGGACGTCATCGAGATCTCGCGCGATGAAGGCAGCGTACCAGGTGGAAAAATCAGAATCCTCAATCAGTAACCTTTCGTACTTGACCGACACGAGCTTGGGGTTCTGCAGCTCGAGGAGGTTCGGATTGTAGGGCAACCCTTCGAGACAGAAGAGCCCGCCGATGGTGAGGGCTGCAGAGATGGCGATCACGGGTATTGGCCGGCGTGCTGGAAGTTCAAGCAGGGGGATCCTGATCGCATGGACGGAGGGGGCCTTTCCAGGCGCACCTTCAAAGAGAAGAATGAGGGCGGGAAGGAGGGTTATCATGCTGAAGAGGCAGATGAGGACCCCGCTGCCGGCGATGAAGCCGAGCTCCCTGAGCCCCTGGAAGTCGACGAAGAGGGTCATGTAGAAGGCCGCCGAGGTTGTGATGCCGCCGACGACGATGGCATGCCCGGTGGTCTCGATGGTTTTGCGCACGGCTTCAGGAACCGGGTTTTCTTTTGCGAGTTCTTCCTGGTAGCGGGCGGTGAAGTGGATGCCGAAGTCAATTCCCAGGCCGACAAGCATGGCGGCAAATACGATCGAGAGAAGGGTCAGGTAGCCGATCGTCATGGAGGTGAGGGCGAAGGTAAGGAGGATGGCAACGGCGAGCGTCACGATGCAGAGGAGGGGCCTTCTCAGCCGCCGGAAAAAGATGACGAAAAGCAGGAGCACGCCTCCGAATGCTGCGAGGGTCGCGAGCTTCATATCCTTGTCGGTGGTCATCATCTCATCGGCCTGCAGCACGGGGCGGCCCGTCAGCCCCATCTTGACAAGCGGGTAGTCATTGCCTACCTCCTTGAGAACCTTGCGGATTTCGATGAGGGGTTCACGGATGAGTTCGAGGGTGCTCGTGTCCTTTTTGGGAAGGATCTCGATAAGCAGGTATTTTTCATTCGCCGTGGCGAGGTAGCCACGCTCCTGCAGGGTGCCGGGCTGCCGCTCTTCGAGCCTGCTGGACAGGCTGGTGCCCTTGCGGCCCTCGATGGCATCGCGAGTGGCTTTTAATGAATCCTCCAGCAGCGCGAGGGCCGTTGCGGCCGCGTCCACTTCGTCGCTTTCTTCTGCTTTCCCGCTGAAGCGCCTGTCGATGGTTTCAGGGTCGAGAAGGCTTGAGAAAAAACCGAAGAGGTCTTCGAGGCGGCTTGTTTTACCCAGCTGGCCAAGAAGGTCCCGGTTTTCCGCCAGGGTTTTTGAGAGGCTCGCCAATTCTTCCGGCTCCCGGTGCAGGATGCCGTAGCGCATGGCTTCGGGTGGTATGCGGTGAACAGCCTTGTCGACATGCTCATCGAGGCGCTCGATGCGTTCCCTGGCATCGCGCGCGGCAGCCAGGGCGGCCTGTTGATCAGCTCCTGTCTCAATCACGACGTAGAGGAACTCGAGATCTCCAAACTCGTCGAGGAAATCAAGGTATCTCTGGTTGTACTCGAGGTCCGCCGCGACCAGGTCGTTCTGATCAGTCTTGAAATTAAGTTCGAGGATCTGCGGGACAGACCCGGCGGCGGCTGCCAGGTAGAGCGCCGTCGTCAACCAGGGTTGACGCACGACGAACGCAGCCAGGGATTTCAACAGGCGTTTCAACATGGATTCCATACCGCCGGGGCCGGGCGCACGGATCTGTCGGAGCCGGGTGCGCCGCAGGCAGGATTTTACCCTGTTGTGAACAGTTTTTCTTTCTCCAGCAGGCCCCCGGGAGCTGCGATGTGTTCTTTCTGCTCCTTCAAGGCATCTTCACCGCCAGCAGCCTTAGAGCTGTTTTTTCCTGCAGGAGCCTCCGCGGCAGTGAAAAAACCGGGTTTCTTTTTTCCCGGTGGCTACAATAGGCGGCTTCGCACTGTTTGAAGGATGGGTGCGGGAGGTTATGCTGAAAGTTCAGGCAACGGCAATTGTGACCGGAGAGACGGATTGACTGAGAGAAATTTTGCTTCCATAGAATCGGCCATCGAGAAGATCGCCGCCGGCGGAATGGTCATCGTCGTTGATGATGAGGCGCGTGAAAACGAAGGCGATTTCATCTGTGCCGCCGAGAAGATCACCCCGGAGATGGTGAATTTCATGCTGCGCTCAGGGCGTGGCGTGCTCTGTGTTCCGATGCCGCGGGACCGGGCCGACACCTTGCAGCTGGAGCCCGCTTCGCATGAGAACTCGGCTCTTCACCATACGAATTTCACCGTCAGTGTCGACCTGGGAAATCTCAAGTCAGGGGTTTCGGCTGCGGAGCGCTGCGCGACGATCCAGGCCCTGGCCGCCGAAGATACCACCCCCGCAGACCTGGCCCGCCCCGGGCATATCTATCCGCTGGTTGCGCACGAGGGCGGTGTGTTGCATCGCGCCGGCCATACCGAGGCGGCTGTTGACCTGGTCCGACTTGCCGGGCTGAGCCCGGTAGGAGCTCTGATCGAGATTCTCGACGAGGATGGACAGATGGCCCGTGGCGAACGCCTCTTCGAGATTGCCGAGCAGAACGAGATTCCGATCGTCACCATCGAGGACCTGATTCGCCATCGTCGTCGCAACGAGGCCCTGGTGGAGAGGGTAGTGGAGACGGTGCTGCCAACGGAAGCTTTCGGCGACCTGGCGGTTTACGGCTACCGGGTCTGCTTCGATTCAAACGAGCCGATTGCCATCGTCAAGGGGGACCTTCAGAGCGTTGAGGCGCCCCTGGTGCGGGTACATTCGTCCTGTTTTACAGGGGAGGTGCTCGAGTCGCTGCGCTGTGATTGCGGCGGGCAGCTGCGGGGAGCTCTTCAGCGGATCGCGGGAGAGGGCGTCGGAGCCGTGGTCTATCTTCCGCAGGAAGGCCGGGGGATCGGCCTGCTGGAAAAACTCAGGGCCTACGCCCTGCAGGATGAAGGGCTCGATACCGTAGAGGCCAACCTTGCGCTGGGCTACAGGGCGGATATGCGCGATTACGGCGTCGGCATCCAGATTATCAAGGACCTGGGGCTCAGGAAGGTGCGCCTCTTGACCAATAATCCCAAGAAGCAGGACGCCTTTATTTACTACGGTTACAATCTCGAGGTCGTTGGACAGGAACCGATCCTGTCACCGGCCAACGAACACAGCGAGGCCTACATGCAGGCCAAGCGGGACAAGATGGGGCATCTCCTTCCCGACTCGGCGACCATCGCACCGCGAGCTGCTGAGCCGGCGACCGGGGGCGAGCCGCAGGCAGAGTAGGTGACGGGATCCGGCGGAGATTTTTTCTGATGGGACTCAAGAAGACAACAACCCTGGTGCTGGTGCTCGGCATCTGGCTCGGAGCAAGCGCCCTGCTGCTCTGGGTGGTCGGCTCGTCGTTTCCAGGAGTTGAGAAGGCGGTCCAGAATAATGAAAAGCTGGCGAAGAAGGCGAAGCTCAAGCCCGGGGATGCGGCGGCCAGGAAGATCAGTGTTCCCTGGGTCGTTACCGGGGAGCTGAATCGCCAGTACTTTGCCGGCTGGAATATCGGCCAGCTGATCCTTGCGGGCACTGCCCTGCTATGCGCCGCTCGGTGCCGGCAACGGGCAACGTTCCTGGTGCTCTGCATCGCGGCCCTTATCGTGCTGGCTCTCAGCTTCTGGCTGGCGCCGGAGCTCACCGTGACGGGTCGCTCCCTGGACTTTGTTCCACGCGATCCTCCGCCTGCACAGGAGTCGAGGTTCATGGGCCTGCACCGGCTGTATACAGGCCTGGAGCTTGCGAAGGTCGTCCTGCTGGTGCTGGCGGTGAAGCTGGCCGGCCGGGAGGAAGGAAAGCGCCCCGGGGAACCAGCTCAGCAGGCTTCGTAGAGATCCTCTTCGGGCCGCCGGGCGCGGCCGTTTTCCACCAGGTATTCGAGGGCGGCTCGCGTTGTTCGCTCATACAGGGGACGGAGCCGGGAATCTTTTTTGTGGTCATAGACCTTCCTGGAAATTTCCAGGACATGCCCGGGCTTCTGTGAGAGGACCTCCTGGACCTGTTCGATTCGCCGCCTTCGATGTTTGATGGTCTTGTCGATAAGGGCTTCGCCCTCCAGCGTGGGCATGCCGTGGGAGGGATAGAGCAGCCGGGTATCGAGAGCCCGGATTTTCTCCAGTGACTGGAAGTAGGTTTCGAGATGGCCACCGGGTGTGCCGACGTACATGCTGACGAGGGTCGAGAGGAGGTCGCCGGCAAGAAGGGCCTTGTGGCGTGCATCATAGAAGGCGAGGTGGCCTTCAGCATGACCCGGCGTGAAGAGACAGCGCAGCTGCCACCCGGCTGTTCCATCCGGACTGTCGCCGAGCTCGATGATGTCGTTATCTGTGAGCTCCCGCTCAAAACTTCTCTCCAGCAGTTCGGCTGTTCTCCGGTGTCCCCAGCAGGGCAGGTCCCAGCGTTCGAGGATCGCGTCAAGAGCACCGACATGGTCGATATGGTGGTGGCTGAGAACGATGGCCTCCGGCTGGTCACCCGCAGCGACGCGGTTCTCGATGGCTTTCAGCAGGTGGAGCTGTTCCTTTTCTCCGGTTGGCGAGGGGTCCAGGATCAGGAAGCGCTGAGCGCCAACCAGGAAGGTGCTCGAGGGAAGGGTTGGCGGCAGCGGTGGGCAGTGGAAGGGCAGGAGCTCTATTCCCGGCCCCCAGGGAATGGCCAGGCCTGAGCCCTCGAATGTCTGCGGGGATGATTGAAGGGATTCAAGAGCAGCCGGGGTGAGGCCTCCGGCGAGCTGGCGCAGGATGACGATGACCGGTGGGGCAAGCAGCACCTCTCCACGCGCCCATTCAGCGAGCGTCCGGGTGGGAGAGCACCATCTTCCACCGGAGAGCTCTCCGGGAAGGATCTCAGGCTCCTCCCCGGTTTCCATCAGGAAGAAGGTGCTGGTGTATCGTTCCCGGGAAAACCCTGGCGTCACCAGCCGCAGGGCCTGCTGGAGCGTACCCTGCTGGAGGGATGCACCGGCCTCTGTCAGCGTCGAGAAGAACCCGGCGGCGGCGGCGCCCTGCAGGAGCTCCCGGCGCAGGCTGGCCGTGTCTTTTTTCGAAAGCGAGCTGTTTCGGAGAGCCAGGACGCCGGTTTCCTCAAAAAGTTCACGCACTGCGCAGCCCAGCAGGGTCCGCTGCCCGGCGTCGACTTCTTCATCAAGAGGGAGAGTTTCATCCCCGGATTCTGTCTTGCCGCCGGCAAAGGCGAGATACCCGCCGAGGAAGCGCATCTCCCTGGATCTTGAAACGAGGAAGACCTCCAGCCCCTTGCCTTGTCGGTAGAGAATGATGTTGGCCGTCTGCCGGGTCATGTGTGGCATTAGGCGTCCTGGAGCCGGCCCTTGCAAGTGCCGAGGCATGGCCTGCCCGCTCAGAAGGCGTATCCAACAGTGAAGGAAAAGACCTCCGGCTGGTCGCCAGGCTGTTTTGAGAGAGTCTTCGTCCAGTAGAGGTTTACCGGCAGGACCTGGCCGAGGAAGGGGAAGCGGAACTGGAAGCCGGCGCCTGCCGCCGTGCGGATCTGGCTGCCTGAGAAATCACCGAAGTCATCTTCAAGAAGCCCCCAGTCAAAGAGGACAACGCCCCTGATCTCGCGTGAGAGCAGCGGGGCGGAGTACTCGACGGTTCCTCTCAGCAGGCTTCCTCCTCCGATGGGTTCACCGAGGTCATGGGGCCCGAGCTCCCTGTATTCAAAGCCGCGAAGGTCATGCGGGCCCCCGAGAAAGAAATTTTCATAGAAGGGCAGGTCTCCGGAGGCAGAGTCGATCCAGCCGGCCTCGACTCCCAGGTGCAGCAGGTGCCTGAGGTCGGCATACCGGTCAAAGAGGGGCTTGTAGTAATCAGCCGAGATGGTGCAGCGGGTGAAATCACTGTCGGAGCCGGTGAACGAATCGGCGAGGTCCAGCTTGCATTCCGCCAACACCCCCCGGGGGCCTCCGTAGACGTTGTTCTCCAGGTCAAGATACCGCAGCGAGAGCCTTGGGTAGGACAACAGGGCCTCCGCCGGGCCTGCTGAGATGGCTGGCGGAGCCCCGGAATCGATTTGCCCGAGCTTAACATCGTCGAGTCGCCAGCCGAGCGCGAGGGAGAGCCGGTGGTCGCTGTCGAGATACTGGCGGATCTCGGGTTCGGTTGTGAAACGATTCTCCTCGTAGCTGCCGCGGCGAAAGATCTGTGAGCCGGTGCGCAGTGTGAAGGCCCGGCTGGTAGAGAAAAAATAGGGTTCATGGAAGCCGAGGGTGTAGCGGCTCTCTGCGTTCCCGGGGATGATTTCCGCATAGATGGATTGTCCGCCGCCAACAAAGGCATTGGACCAGTCGCCAGGACTCTTTGGCAGCGCGAAGAGATCGAAGTTCGTATGTTCCAGTCGGAAGTAGCCGACCTCTCCCTGGCCCCTGGATGCTCCCCCGCCAATATCCCAGCGACCGGTGGTGTCACGCTCCTCGACCGCGATCTGTACATCTTTACGTCCAGGCACCTCGGTGTCGATCGCGTTGAGTGTCACATCGCTGAAGAGCCCGGTTGCGCGCAGTCGCTTGAGTGTATCGTCCATCTCGATCAGGCTGAGTGGCTCACCGCTGATGAGACTTGAATGCCTGCGGATCACCCGGTCACGGGTGGTGGTGTTGCCGCTGATCTCGACCTTTCGGACAAAGAGGTGCTCTCTCTCATCGATCCTGAATACCACGACCACATCAGTTTCGGCTGTGTAGAGCAGCTGGACGGCGATGGAGGGGATTCGGTCAGAGCGCTCCTGGTAGATTCGAACCAGCGCTCTGCGCAGCTCTTCGACGGCCTTGCCGGAGTAGAACTGGCCGGCCTCGAATTCGATGCTTTCGCTCAACACCTTGTCTCCGAAGACCTGGTTGCCTTCAAACCTGAGCTCCTGGAGGCGGTACCGGGGGCCTTCCTGGATCTCCAGGGAGATGCTCACATCGCGCAGCGACGAGTTGATGCTGATATCTTTCAGCCCCACCCTGCTGTCGAGATTCCCTCTTGAGCGGTAAAACAACCGGAGCTTTTCGAGAGAGTCGCCGAGCCGATGCGGGACGAAATAGCCTTTCTGGACAACACCGAAAAGACGCTCAGGACGCAGCCCGGTGATCTCGATGATCTCCTCCCCGGTTAAATCCGAGTTGCCGATGGAAATGACCTCGCGGATGCTGGCCCGGTCTCCCTCGGCGATGTCGAAGTAGAGCCCCACCTTGCCCGGGCCGAGCTTCCGGACCTCCGCATCAACCCTGGCGAAAAGGAAGCCGTCCTCCTGGCAGGCCTGCTCGAGGGCATCCCGGGAATCTTCCAGCAGCTCCCGGCGGAAAGGGGAGCCTTCCTGGATGCCGAGCGCTTCGCGGAGCTGCTGGCGCCTGAGGGCTGAATTTCCACGGATCCTGATTTCCTTCAGGAGGGGGCGCTCAACGATCGTGATCCTGATGATCGTGGGCTCTCCGGCAGCTGAGCTTAGCGTGGGAAGGGCTACGCTCTCGATGAACTCGTGCTTCAGCAGGTTCTCTACCGCCCGCCGGCCGGCTTCGGGAGTCCATTCTTTCCCGGGTTCGAGACCGCTGGTCTTGAGCAGCTCCTCCTGCGGCAGCCAGCTGCGGCCAGGGAATTCCACCCGCTTGATGACTGGATTTTCTTTTTCCCCGGGCATGGATTGACCCGGGGCCTGGAGCAGGAGCCAGAAGGCCGCGGCAAGAATCAACCTGGGAAGGGCATAGAAACGGGTCATGGGAGAGCAAGCATAGAGAAACAGGCCGGTAAGATCGAGCAGAGACCCGGATACAAGTTGCCCTGGCGTGGTTGGATTCGTTGACCGTTGCCGGGGGGATTACTACAATGACAACCTTTTGCGCTCGGCGGTTTTGCCCCCGGGGGCCTTCTTTGAAGATTTGAAGCAGGTTATGTCCAGGGAAATTCAACGCAATCCAACGCGTTCTGTGCGGGTCGGGTCGGTCGGGATCGGCAGCGAGCATGGTATCCCCGTGCAGACCATGACCGCGACACATACGCAGGAAGTCGATGAGACCCTGTCGCAGATCGCTGACATGAAGGAAGCGGGGGCGGATATTATCCGCCTGGCCTGTGATAACAAGAAGGATGCCCGGGCCCTTGCCGAGATTCGCAAGGGAACCGATGCGAACCTCGTGGTTGATCTGCAGGAGAACTACCGCCTCGTCACCGAGGTCGCCCCCCATGTCGACAAGGTGCGCTACAATCCCGGCCATCTCTACCATGTGGAGAAGAACAAGCCGGTGCGGGAGAAGGTAGAGTTCATCGCTTCGGTGGCAAGGGAGAACGACTGCGCGCTCCGGGTGGGGGTCAATTGCGGTTCCGTCGACCCGGCCTACAAGGAAAAATATCCCGA
>CAJWZY010000036.1 GCA_913050545.1 uncultured bacterium
CAGTTCGCGCCCGGCCTCAAAGTTCTCCCGGAGCTGGACCTCGCTCAAGGCGGTGTCGTAAAGCTTGAGCTCATGCAAGGAACCATCGAGGGCATAAAACTCGTTGTCATCCTCGTACGCCCCGGCAACAAAGGTGGCGTCGGCATATTCGATGTCTCCAGATTGCTCCGACGAGCTGGCATCGAGGCGGCCATTCACATACAGGCGTAAGGTCTCGCCATCATAGGTGCCCGCCACATGGTACCAGGTGCCGGGCTGAAACTCCGTATCACCGGAGAGATAGGTCAGGCGCCCGGATGACAGGGCCATGCTGAAATGCGAATCGTCATAACCCAGGACCCAGCCCTTCTCAAAATCTCCATTGTCCTGCATATGCCCGAGGATCCCTCCCCAGGTGGTGCCCTCATTGACCGCCACCCAGGCCTCTGCTGTCATCCCCCTGCGCGGCAGGGCTGCAGAGCCACCCGGAAGGTCGAGCCGTACAAAGGTAGAGGAACCATCAAGGACGAGCGCGGCAGGACTTGGAAGCAAATCATACTCGCCCTGGATCGTCCCGTCGAAAGGGCCCACGCTGTCGCGCACAAGGCGCCCGTTCACATTGGCATTGTCAAAGGTCCACTGCCCAATGAGCCCCGGCTCATCCCCGGGCCCCGGCCCCGGGACTTCACCAAAGAGCCCACGCATGGAAAGGTAGCGCTCCCGCACATCCGCCTGGGCCAGGAAATCGTCATAGATCTGCGCCTGGTGAATTCTTCCATCAAGAGGCCAGAACTCGTTGTCATCAACATAGGCCCCCACCACCAGGCTGGAATCGGCGTAGTCGATATCGCCCGAACGTGACCGTGACGAGCCCTCCAACTGGCCGTTGACGTAGATCTTGAGCTCAGAACCATTGTAGGTGCCAACAACGTGATACCACCTGCCCAGCTCAAAATTGCCGGCAGCTTCGAGGTAGGTCAGGGTGTTACCGGTGGAGAGGGCAAAGCTGAAAGAAGAGTCGTTGTAGCCCAGCAACCAGCCCCTCTCGAAGCTGCCATTGTCCTGGAGATAGCCACAGATACCACCCCAGCGTGTAGCTGAATCGAGCCGCACCCAGGCCTCGACCGAGATGTCGCGGACCGGGAGATCTGAGGACTCGGCCCCATCGACCACCATCCGGCCATCGTTTCCATCGAGCAGCAGGGCCGGGGGATTGGATCCCACACTCGCGCCGCCAAGAAGCCTTCCGTTAAGACTTCCCGAAGAAGCTCTCACTACCCCACCGACAAGGCTGTCGGGAGAGAAGATCCAGCCATTCACCGGGTCAGGAGCCCATGCCCATAGAACGCAAGGAGCCAGCAACCCCATGCAGAACATGAAAAAGCAACAAGCTGAAATAACCAACCGACTGTTACTAATCATAGAGAGATCTCGAAGCGCCCCGGCTTTCTACTGGCAAGCTTAAGGCCTGAAGCTGCCAAAAGACAGGATCTTCAATCTTCGAGATAGAGCAGGCGTGAGCAGCTTCTACAGGTCAGCAGATCCTGGGCAAGGGCCAGCTGGTTGAGTTCCTGCTTGGTCACTGTCATATAGCAACCCTGGCAGAAATGCACCCCCACCTCATCCGCACTCTCTTCCGCCGCCACGATGCAATCTGAATCAACCTTCTTGTTGATCCTTTCATAGAGATCAAGATGGTCAGAGATGATCTCTTCTGCAAGCTGGCCGCGTTCCCCCTTCAATCCACCCACCTTTTCCTCGAGCTCCTTCACCAGGCCAAGAACCTCTGTTTCTTTGCGCTGGTAGGACTTCTCCATATCTGCAAGGTCCCTTTCAACTTCAGTCTTCTTACTCTGCAGCTTCTCAAGCAGGGTAAGTAGCTCGAGGACCTCCTCCTCTTTAGCCCCCCTGTTCTCTTCATTCTTGGCAATCTGTTCCTGGAAGATGGAATACTCGGTGTTGGACTTGGCCCCATTCATTGCGATCTTCGACTTCTGGATCTCCCCTTCAAGCTCACTGATATTGAGCTCCCCCTTATCAATGTTCAGGCGGCAAGCGGTAATCTCGTCAGCGACACCACCAGCCGTTTCCTGGCCGGCAGCGACCTTTCGCTTCTCATCATTGAGTTCCATTGGCCGGCGAACCTTGGCCTCTTCAAGAAGCCTCGTTTCGCGGTCCAGCTTCTGTACGTCCAGGAGTTTTTCTAATGAAGGGTGCATCGCTGTCTCTAATCGTTAATTAAGCAGAACAACTTCTACTGATTGGGAGCAATTGGCAATAAAAAAAGCCGGTCACACAGGTGACCGGCTGATTATTTTTTGCGGCGACAGGCAAAACCGACTGCTGCCTCGCTGAGAATCGCATAGCGAACCCCGCTCCCTGCCGCCAGGCCCTGCCACGGACCTGCCGCCAGGCCCCGGGCACACCGGGGACTCGTCTGAACGCCTTCGTAATCCTGTTCAAATTCATAACTGGTTCCCGAGCTCTCCCAAGCAGTTAAACCGGCAGGGACTCCACGAAACCTTCGAGCAATCGGCTGCGAATAGGATGCTGAAGCTTGCGGATCGCCTTCGCCTCGATCTGCCGGACCCGCTCCCGGGTTACCTTGAAGATTTTCCCGACCTCCTCGAGGGTGTAGGTATAGCCATCTCCAAGCCCATACCGGAGCTTGATGATCTCCCTCTCCCTGTAGGTCAGCGTACCGAGAACATCTCCCAGCTTCTCCTTGAGCATCTCATGGGTGGCTGCATTTACGGGAGAAACCGTACCCTTGTCTTCAATGAAATCGCCAAAGAACCCATCATCTGAATCTCCAATCGGCCTGTCGAGAGAGATCGGGTGCTTGGAGATCTTGATGACCTTGCGGGTGTCTTCCTCGGTTATATCGAGGTTCTGAGAGATCTCCTTGATCGTCGGTTCCCTGCCGTTTTTCTGAATGAGCTCCTTTGTCGCATTGCGCACCTTGCTCATGGTCTCGATCATGTGAACCGGGATTCGGATGGTACGGGCCTGGTCGGCGATCGACCGGGTAATCGCCTGGCGAATCCACCAGGTCGCGTAGGTAGAGAACTTGTATCCCCTCCTGTATTCATATTTCTCAACCGCCTTCATCAGGCCAGTGTTGCCCTCCTGGATCAGGTCAAGGAAGGTCAATCCACGGTTCCTGTACCGCTTGGCAATACTCACCACCAGGCGCAGGTTTCCGCCTGAGAGCTTCCTCTTGGCGATTTCGTATTCGGTATGCCATTTATCGACATTGACCATGCGCTCTTCAAGTTCGCTGATGGGCTCAAGCGCCTGGAACTCGTACTCCTGGAGCCTCGCATCGAGTTCAGCCATGCGATTCTTCTCGCAAACCCGCAGCTTCCTCTTTCCTCTTTTACGAGCCTGCTCGATCTTCGTCTTTTCATTCAGGATGCTGAGCATCTTCCTATGGAGGCTCTTCAACTCGTGGCGCAGCTGGTTCACCACCAGCTTCTTGAGAATGAATTCCTGGATCAGGACACAGCCCTTCCCGGTACGGTTGCTGACCCGGGTGAGCAGCTTTCCGCTCATGTTTTCCGACAGGTCCTCTCCCAGGAACCTTGCAAAGTCGCTGGATGTTTCAGCGTGGATCATTCGCAGGGTGGCCTGGTTCGTCTTGATAAGACGGAACACATCCTCCTTGGTGATTTCTTCGTTGTTCGAGGGCGTCACCTTGACGACCTTGTCGAGGGCCATCTCGCCCCGCAGCACATCGTCAATCACCTTGACCGTCACACCCTGGGCAAGACCGCTGCCGAATACAAATTTCTGGTAACGCTGCCTGGAGATCTCGATCTTCTTGGCAAGCAACAGCTCCTCGGCTCGCTTCAACAGAGGGATCTCTCCCATCTGGGTCAGGTACATACGCACCGGATCGTCGATTTTCTCGGGCGCCTCACTGGCGGTCGAGTTCTCGTTGTCGTTGGGGTCGGCTACCTTATTATCCCGTATCTCGATGTCATGCGCATCGAGAATGGCGAAGATCTCGTCAATCCTCTCAGGAGAATTGCAGTCCGTGGGGAAAATCTGGTTAAACCGCTCATAGGTAATACCGCCATCGCGTTTACCCTCTTTAATCAGCAGCTTCAGTTTGTCGTCCATGTCTCTCTCCAAAAATCAATCCTGGCCTCACAGCCTGTCTTCAAATCGAAGCTCCAGGAACCTGGAGGCAGGAATTATGGGTTTCCTTAAAATAAATGTCTAGCGGTTATCCTTAACTCGAAAGTGTCAATTCATCTGGTTCTTTGCGCAGCCTCGACAATTCCTTGCGCAAACCCGAAATCTCTCTCCGCAGACTCTTTTCCTGCTCAACAGCACCCGAATCGGATGCCGAGATCCGCTCCCTGGTGAGCCTGTCAATCTCATCGTTCAGCCTCCAGCGCTGAAGGTCCTTGCTGCAATTCGTCCACCGGCGCAAAACTTCCGCCGATGAATTTACCGAGTCTTCCACCTCGCGATCGAGGAGCTCGATCACGGCACTGCGGACAACAGGATTCATGTCATGCACCAGCCTGTCGACAGTAAAAGACCCGCCAGCGAACAGGCCCTCAACCGAAGACTGCAGAGCCTGCCCGGCTTCACCAGCCAGCAAGCCAGCGGGTACTGCTTCCCAGATTGCCGCCGCCTTCTCCGGAAGATCGCTCATGCAAAGCACCACCATCTCAAGGAGAGGGTGTAAAGAAGCTTCAACCCCGGAGTCGCTCTCCTGCTGCTGTGGAACATTTGCAGCAGTTGGGGCTGGAGCATCAAAGCCCAGCTTGGCAAGGGGCAGATCTCCTGGTCTCAGGCCAAGAAGACCGAGTCTCTCAATGTAGGTATTCAAGGTCGTACGCCGGGCCACCTTGTCTGATATCTTTGCCACGAGGCCAAGGAACTCGGTAACGGCCCTCGAGAGGGCCTGTGGGCTGGCGGCTGCCTCCTGTGAACCGATCGTGCGATTCCATTTGAACTCGAGGATATCCATCGAGTCGTTCTGGACACTCTCCCAGAAGGCCTCTCCCCCGGTTTCTGCAATCACATCGCAGGGGTCCTTGCCGTCCACAACCGGATAGATCTGGACATCGAGATCTTCTGAGACAAGCAGCTCGAGGGATCTCTCCGCGGCATCGAGCCCCGCGCTGTCACCGTCAAAAATCATATAGACCTTGCCGGAGTAGCGCTTCAGGGCATGAGCATTCTCTTTCGTAAAGGCTGTCCCCAGGCTGGCAACAAAAAAGTCCAGTCCCGCCTGGTGGGCCATGATCGTATCGGTATACCCCTCAACGACCACGATCGCTTTCTTGGTGCGAATTCCCAGTTTCGACTGGGGCAGGCCGTAGAGGACTCGCGATTTATTGAATATTTTCGTTTCACGCGTATTGCGGTATTTAGCCGGATCATCATCGCCCTCCAGTCGCCTGGCTCCAAAACCAGTGTGTCGCCCCTGGGCATCCTGGATTGGAAACATCAACTTGCCCCGGAATTCGTCAAAATGACCGGAGCCGTTGCCGGATTTCCTCTGCCTGATCAACCCGGCCTGCTCCAGGGTCTCAGTCGAGTGCCCCGCAGCCGTCGCCTTGCCAAGGAGCTCCTCCCAGCCAGCGGGCGAACAGCCCAGCTTGAACTGTTCCTGCATTTCACGATGGATCCCACGCTTTTCCAGGTACTGCCTTGCCCCCTCTGCCCCGGGAGCCTCCAGCAGGTACCGATGGTAAAAATCAACGGCGAAATCAAGGGCCTCGAAAAGCCCCAGGGTCTTGCGGTACTGGTCGTCTTTTCTCGCGGTACGCTGAATGGAGACACCGGCCTTGCGCGCCAGGATCTCTACAGCTTCCGGGAACCCAACCCGCTCGTATTCCATGACGAAGGTGAAGATGTTGCCGCTGGTCTGGCACCCAAAACAATGATAGTACTGGTTCTCGATATTCACGGAGAACGAAGGGGTCTTCTCATTGTGAAACGGACAAAGGGCCTTGAGTCTCCCCCGGCCGGAATCGACCAGTTGGAGATCGTAGTCCCTGAGAAGTTCATCAATGGAGACCCTGGCCTTGATCTGGTCAAGGTCAGTTTGTGGGATGAATCCTCCGATAGATTCAGCAGCAACCAAATCTTCCCCCTTCAGGCGGCTGGAACATCTGCAGTAGGGCCCTGTGCCCTGCAGCAATAAAATGTCCGGCCCTCCACGTTCACAGAAACAGACAGCCGTTTTTCCTGTAAGGGAAAACCGACTCGTCAATCTTCTTTCAAACCTGTTGAACCAGGAAAACTGGTTCAACCCTTCTCTAATCCCGTTCTCTAATCCCGCTCGAATCCTGAGATTTGTTCTAAAGGGCTCAAACAACCCTCTAAACTCTCCTGCGACCTCCTCCAGGCAGCAGGCCCTGGAAATCTTTGAAAAAAGAAATCCAGAATAAGGCAGGTCCAGACCAATAGCAGTCGACGCGCAACAGAATCTGAGCTACTGCTAAAGATTCCTGTAGCTATCTATGCCTCGCCCGAACCTATTGAAAACGCTTCAATACGCGCGAGTACAAATCCCAGGAGGCTCCCGAAAATATGCGCCACCGGCTATAGGGCGCTCGTCCCGATCACCAATGCTGGTGAACCGGGCTGCCATCCCCTCTATTTTTTTCCGGGAAGCCATTGCGATTACTTCTTCGAACACTTGATTTTAGGGGTGTGATCGAAAAGCTTCAACTATTATCGAACGGAAATACCCTTGCCAGGACCCGAAAATCCTCCAGGGACAAGTTCTCCGGCCGGACAGTGGCATCCAGCTTGCACAATGTAAGTGCTTTATCAGCCTTATCTTGCCCAATAATGCTCCGCAAGCTGCCTCCCAGTTGTTTTCGCCGCTTTTGAAAAAGGATTCGAACCCATTCAGAAAACGACTCGTAATCCTTTTTGATCTCTTCGGTTACGACTTCATAGCGAGGCTCTAATCGAATCACTGCTGAATCTACCCGTGGCGGAGGCCAGAAGGAGCCTGGAGCAATCTTTTTGAGGTATTGCGACCGGGCCCAGTAGCCGACCAGGAGAGAGGCGGGCCCGTAGCCGATGCTGGATTGCGACCTGGAGCGGTCGCGACGCCCCTTACCCTGGACCACCGGAGCGGCACAAATACGCTCTGCAACCTCATTCTGAACGGTCAGGACAGCTTTCTGCCAGGATACTGCCGACTCCAGCAGGGCAATGATGAGGGTGGTTGAAATTCCATAAGGCAGGTTGGAAACCCAGAGAAAATCGCCCAGATCCCTCAATTTCTCATAGAGAAGCGGCTGCAGCTTTCGCTTTCCATCGAGCGCATCTACCTGGAGTATTTCCACATTATCGAAAATTTTCAGCTCATCCGCTGCGAATGCAGACATGCGCTCATCGATCTCAACGGTCAGCACCCTTGCGGCCCTGGAAGCCAATTCACGGGTCAGGCTGGCAGGGCCCGTCCCAACCTCGAGTACCCTGGAATTCCCTTCAACTCCAGCGGCCTCAGCCAGTGAAGACAGGATCCGTGGGTCATGCAGAAAATGTTGCCCGAGCCCCTTTCGGGGGACAAACCCGGCTGCACGCAGGCGTGCGAGAAGCCCCCTGCCTTCCCCCGGTGCCTCTCGATTTTCTTCCGTGCTGCTCATGCGGGTCTCCGGTCACAATTCCTCAGCTACTCAACCGGAACGCCCTGAAACAAAAGCCCACCCAACTCCGCTGACAGATCCGGTTGAAAGCGAACTCCCAATCGCAGACCCTCATTCCTGGAGCTCTCAGTATCTATGCGCACTGAGACGAAAAACCACGCGCTGATTTTTCCCGGCTCCCGGCGTGGAGCCGGCTGTTTTAGAACCGGGTGGCTTCCCCGTCCCTGAGCTGAAGATAGCAACCCGCTCCTCAGGTATACCATGCTTCAGGTTGAAATATTTGAAGACGTTGGTGGCGCGCTCCAGCCCCAGTTGAATCCTGTACTGGTACGTCCCCCCACCTGCCTCCAGCGGCTCATCGCCTGTGTGGACCTCAACGATGATCTTCTGTCCCGGATACCTGTCTTTCAACAGCGCCGCGATTTCATCGAGGACAGGAATACGATCGGATTTGAGGGAAGCCTGGCCGGGGTCGAAAAGAGATTCGGCGCCCAGGCGCAACCCTCCATTTTCGACCTCGGCCCCTTCCACCCCGGCGATATCGCCTGCAGAAATAGCAACTGCAGCCCGCCGGGCATTTGTGTGCTGCTGCAACCTGTTGTACTGGTCAATCAACTGCTGATTGGTTCGCTGGGCCGCCCTCAGCTCAGCCGTGAGCCTTTCGTAGGTCCCGCAACCATTCAGCAACACCAGCGCTACAACAGAGCAGAGCACGCGCAGAACGCACCTGTTCATCGCTTCATTCCCTGTCCCGAAAACCAGGCTGCAGGTTACTGAACCTGCTGGCCAAGGCGGAAGACAACACGACGGTTATCGCGGCGGCCAGCCTTGGTATTCTGGGTTGCGAGATCAAGCGGCTTGGCCATACCGAAGCTGAAAATAGTAACCCTTCCCTCGGGTATACCATGCTTCAGGTTGAGATATTTGAAGACGTTGGTGGCTCTCTCAAAGCCGAGCTTCAAATTATACTCATAGAGCTTCTTGGTCTTGTTGAGAGGCTCATTGTCTGTATGTCCCTCAATGATGATGTTGTAGCCGGCGTACTTGCCCTTAAGGCTCCCGGCAATCGAATCCAGGGCCGGGAAGTGGGTTGCCTTTTTCAGGCTCGCCATACCGGAGTTAAAGAGCAGGTTGGACCCGAGGCTGATTCCACCCTCTTCGATCTTCGCTCCCTCAGGCACATCTTCACTGGAAAAACTCGCACCCTGCTGTTTCTGCAGCTGCGCACGCAGGTCTTCAAGTTGAGCCAGGGCAGCCTTGTGCTCTGCCTCTGAAATAGTTCCATCTGCAGCCTGGCGGTTCGTCTTAACCAGCAACCTGTTGTACTGGTCGATCAACTGCCGATTGGCCTGCTGGGATAACTCAAGCTCACCTTTGAGCTTGCTGTAATCCCCATAGGACACACAACCGGACAATAGAGACACCGCACATACCACAGCCAACCCGCGTACCACGAGCTTCCTCATGACTTCACTTCCCTTCTGTTCTCTTCCCTTCAAAACTCTTGAACGCCGTCCTGTACGGTGGATACCACCCATTCCATCGCGGCAGGGTGACACCCCAAGGTTCAAAATATGTTGAGGAATATATAACAGTTTGCCTGAAACATGAAAAGGGCTTTATCGGTACTTCTTCTCACAGAAAAGCATGACTTCGGCAAAAAAGAAGGACTGCCGCGCTTTTCAGCGCGGCAGTCCTTCTTTAATCATCTCTCCAACCACTGCAAACCCCTCTAAAACAGGAGCTGCAGAGCCCGGAAAACCCGGCTTTTACTCTGATTACCTGGGCTTTTTGGGATCGGCGTTCGGGTCAACAAACATATCGGCAATACCGTGAACCGCTTTCCTCACACCTTCCTTGCCGTTTCCGCCAGCCCAGCCCTTGATCCATTCCTGAGAGTGGACTTTTTTTGCCTCCAGATACTCTCCGCGATCATTGGTCAGATCTTCGTTATAAATCGTCGCCAGAAGAACGGCCATGGGCACCAGGAGAGCAAGCGCGGCAAACGACAGAAGAACCGTCCAGGCGGCATGGCTCTTGCGTTTCTTCAGCTGCATTACCCGTGCGCCGCCACCGCGAAGAAGGGTACCTTCCTCGGTCGGGTCGAGCAGGGTATCTTCGGTGGTATCCAGCTCAAAGGTATCCGCATCGTCATCTCCGAGGTCGAGGATGTCGGTGTCGAGGAGAGTTTCGTCTCCAAGCTCGGTATCCGCGGAACTCGAATCCTCTGCACCCGGAATCGGAGTGGTTCCTTCACTGTCACCATCGTCATCGTCGAGGAGGCTCTCTACATCGAGAACGGTTTCATCGCCGATCGAACCACCGACATCGTCGTCGAGGGAGATTTCAAGGTCGCCGAGATCCTCGGCTGCTATATCAGCAACCTCGGAGCCTGCGTCGGAACTCTCCGCATCGTCTCCATCGGAGAGATCAATACCGAAATCGATCTCTTCATCGTCGTCGAGGAGATTCAGCTCATCGTCGGCAAGGACGATCTCCGCATCTCCCTGGTTCTTGTAGCTCTCAACCGCCTCTTTCTTGAAGAGAAGATTGTCTCCATCCTTTGTGCTGGCGATCTTGCCAGAGGCGACCAGTTTCTCGAGCTCCTCTTCGGAGATACCGAGTTCGCTGGCGGCTTCTTCAAAGCTCATTTCACTCACTTTACAGAACCTCGCTCATTTCCTCGTTTATTTCAGATTCAGACACTTCACTTCTTTAACGACGTTATCTCGGTTTCCTGCCACCAAGCTGATTTTTCTCGATGGCCTTTTTCATATCCGCCGGCGCCAGTCTTTTCCCCAGTGGTGCAAAATACTCAATCTTCATATCCCAGGTAATGTCACGGGTACCCATGTACTCGATTCCCCGCTTCGCAACGCTATAAGCAGCGAGCCTTCTCGTGGGAACCTCCAGAACATAAAGCATGTTGTTGTTGCCCTGGGTCGTCATACCTGTTGCCAGGATGTAATTGCCCTGGGCATTTCCTACCGCCTGGCCAAAAGCCTGCGGAAGCCCCGGACGAACCATCTGCTGAACAACGTTGACACCCAACAGCGTTACGCAAATTGCCAGCAATGCGACCGTAATGTTTTGACGCATCAAATTACCCCCGATTTCCTTTCCTCAGTTGAACCTGCCAGGCCAACCCGGGCAGATCCGGCTAATCCCAAACTCCGAACGAAACCAACCTCGGAGCCCCTCGCTTGACTCAACCGGGTAATTCTATTTCGGCAAATAAGGGAGCCGAGACACACTCTTAAGTTGAGCCTGTCAAAGAGTTACCGGAAGAAGGCGGGGGAGAAAAACTGTAAAGACCCTCTCATAAGGGCCGTTTCTTCTGACATTTCATCTTAGCACACCGATTCTTAGCCAACCAAACGAAAGTTGGCTCATCGAGGCTTTCCTATACAAAGAATAACACCTAACACCCAACCAACCAGTGAATGAAGGCAGTTTTTCTGCTTAATCGAGGCCCATAATCCCCTCTCCAGTCGATTCTTCAAGCCCCAGAAATTCACTCCAGCGGTCAAAAAAAGGTGCGCTTTGAGGATCTTCCCAGAAATCTTCAGCGAGATCTTTAACCTTCTTGAAAGCCTCCATATTGGCCAGCGGAGCTCCCAGGCCGCCAAGGGGAACTATTCCGGCCTGGCGAATCCCGAGATATTCCCCGGGCCCCCTCAGCTCCAGGTCTTTCTCCGCCAGTTCGAAACCATCATCGGTGGCGATGAAAATTTCGAGCCGCTTCGATCCCTCCTCGCCACAACCTTCCAGGCTTACGAGACAAAACCCGGGATGCCCCCCCCTGCCGATCCGCCCGCGCAGCTGGTGCAGCTGCGCAAGACCGAACCTGCCTGCGTTCTCAATAAAGAGAACCGTTGCATTGGGAACATCAATCCCGACTTCGATAACAGACGTCGCCACGAGGATCTGCGTCTGGCCACTGCGGAAACACTGCATGGCCTCATCCTTCTCTGCGCTGCTCAATCTACCGTGCACAAGGCCAACCTGGTACTCGGGAAACACATCCCTTGCCAGGTGTTCCTGCGCCGCTACCGCCGCATGCAGATCAAGCTTCTCGGACTCCTCAACCAGGGGGAAAACAAAGAAAGCCTGGCGCCCCTCCTTCAATTCGTTACGAACAAACTCAAGCGAGTCGGATTTTTTTTCAGGCCTGACCGGGTACGTCTTCACCGGCTGGCGGCCTGGAGGGCGCTCCTTGATAATCGACAGGTCCAGGTCTCCGTATTGGGTCATCCGAAGCGACCTGGGTATCGGGGTAGCCGTCATGACCAGGATATGCGGCTCCCTTCCCTTCTTGCGGAGCTTCGAGCGCTCAGCTACTCCGAATCGATGCTGCTCATCGATGATCGCAAGACCGAGATCTTTCATGGCGACGCTGTCCTGTACCAGGGCATGGGTGCCGACGACAATATGGATCCCACCCTCGGCCAGCTCGCGCAGGATCTCGCGTCGTTGAGGGGCCTTTACCGCTCCAGTCAGGAGAGCGATCTTTACGCCCGGATGGCCGCTGAGATATCGACTGATCGTGGCGAAGTGCTGCTGGGCAAGGATCTCCGTCGGCGCCATGA